>JAILPF010000035.1 GCA_024699575.1 Acetatifactor sp.
GAGGCCTCCGTTCTATCCATTAGACTACGGATGCAAATTATTACAAATTTGTTACATCACCTTGTCTAGGATAACACAAAAAGCCCCACCTGTCCAGTCCATTTTTCAGGAAAATAACGGTAAGATAGTTATACTATTTCAAGCCGGTCCGTTGTGGAATTATAGCGGTAAAGCTGGTCAGAAAGCACTTCCTGCGCATCAACCTGTGTACGGTTTACCTCTCCTATCATCCCCTTCAAATGTTCTTCTGCATTCTCTCCGTTGTATGTAACCACGAGTATTGCATGCACGGAACTTGGTATCACGTAGTACTCTTGTCCAAGTTCCCTGAACAATTCTTTTAAATAATCTTTATAAAGGATACAGGTTGCTCCATACACCTTCTGTCTGTTACTGATAACCCATAGCGGAAATTCATTCGGAAGCGCAGGCACTTCCTCCCCTTGCTTTTCCATCACCTCACGTAACACATCCTCCATGGACTCTCTGTCTATCGGGTAAATCCGAGGTGTATTTACCATTGCAAGTTCCAGTATAGTCTGTACTGTGACATTCCACATTTTCATGTGGGTATCATAAATTAAAATACTCCCAGCTCCCAACGCATTCCCCTCATAAGCATAAAAAAAGCATATTACAAGATCCAGAAAATCAATATGAGGAATTTTCTTCAATAATTCGCTGTTTCTTTCCGCTGATACTAATCGGAAACATATTCTGTCTTTCACTTTTTCAAACTCATTAAAAAAGGACAAATCGATAGATTCCTTTGGAGTATCCTCCCTGCAGATTTGAAGGATTCTGTCCACAATCACCGCAAATGGCATTCCCTTAGAGTAGGAATCCCAAAATGGTTCAAGGTATATCATCGGAGAAACACTTTTTTTCTCCTCAATAATCACAAGTCCCTGTAAAACGATTCCATTGTTCTTTTGTATCTCCTGAATTTTTGTTTGAAAGCCCTCACCCAATCTATCCAAAACCGCCAGCTGAACATTTTCATAAAATTCTTCAATTGTCATATTTGACCCCTTTCTATACCAATAGATGTTGTTTCACTGATGTTATTCTTGAAAGGATGTCAGTCATGAATCACATATCCACAACAAAAAAAGACAATGGACGCTCAATCTGAGCTTGTCCATTGTCTTACAAACACTACATAGAACATTCCGATTATACACGGGACAGATATTCACCTGTTCTGGTATCAATCTTAATCTTATCTCCCTGATTTACAAAGAGAGGCACATTGACAACCGCACCTGTCTCTACAGTAGCAGGCTTAGATGCACCTGTTGCTGTATCGCCTTTAAAGCCGGGCTCTGTCTCAGTAATCTCAAGTTCAACAAACAGAGGGGGTTCCACAGAAAATACACTGCCGTTGTGAGAACAAATTTTGCACATCTCGTTCTCTTTTACAAACTTCATTGCATCACCGACAGTCTCCTGATTCAACGCAATCTGCTCATAGGTCTCAACATCCATGAAATTATAAAGATCACCGTCTGCATACAGATACTGCATATCTTTTCTATCAATACGTGCCTGAGGGCATTTCTCGGTAGGTCTAAAAGTCTTCTCTACCACACCGCCACTCTTGATGTTCTTTAACTTCGTTCTTACGAAAGCTGCTCCCTTTCCGGGCTTAACATGCTGGAATTCAATAATCTGGTATACATTGTTATCATACTCAATAGTAATACCATTTCTGAAATCGCCTGCAGAAATCATACTATATTCCTCCTAAATACGTTCACGTTATAATTCCTTACCAGTTTAATATAAAAATCCCTATATTTCAACTGTTTTTGTAAAAATTATTCAAAAAATCCACTGCTTGAAGATATCCGTCCAGCCCCTGTCCATATATCTGCTTATCGCAAACAGGTGCTGTAACTGAATTTTTGCGAAACTCTTCCCGCTTTGTGATGTCTGAAATATGTATTTCCACCTTGGGAACCGTAATGCTCGCAAGCGCATCTCTGATGGCATAGCTGTAATGTGTGTAAGCCCCCGGATTAATAATGATACCTTCCGTTCCGTCAAAATACGCTTCCTGAATGCGATCGATAATCGCCCCCTCATGGTTGGACTGAAAAGTCTGAATCTCATTCCCTGTCTCGGCGGCTTTCTTGTCAATCAGATTCAAAAGATACTGATAATCCTGTGTCCCATAGACACTCTTCTCCCTGATTCCCAAGAAATTGATATTAGGTCCATTAATAACCAATATTTTCATCCCTTTATACTCCCTCATATTATATATCATTTTCGATGATATTGACTATATCATCCACACTCAGTTCATCTGCATCTATAATCAAATCCGCACACTCTTCATAAGCTTCGATTCTGTCATCCAACAGCTGTTTGATTTTTGCAAGCGGCTCTTCGCATTGGAGCAACGGTCTGGTGGTGTCCGTTTTTAAACGTTCGAAGACTGTCTCCGGGCGAATCCGAAGATAGATGACTTTTCCACATTTTTTAAGGAGCACCCTGTTTTGGGGATTGACCGGAGTGCCTCCTCCCACCGAAATAATCCTAGGATAATTTCTCCGCGAAATACTCTCAAGCAATTCCGTCTCCATTCGCCGGAATTGTTCTTCTCCATCGGTAGCAAAAATTTCACTGATGGATTTACCTGTATTTTTTTCAATCAGTTTATCCGTATCCTCGACAGGCATGCGCAGTCGATAGGAAAGCCGTAGCCCTACTGTGGTTTTCCCACATCCCATAAACCCGATCAATATGATATTCTTCGTCTGCTCACTCATTGATTGTACACTCCATCATCCGGTATATTTCTTCTGCAAGCTCATCTGTCACCGTCTGAGCCGTCCATAATTCAAAAGCAATAATCCCCTGATACAACAGCATTTTTAAACCATTGTATGCTCGTGCGCCATTTTCTCTCGCCTTCTGCATGAATACGGTGTCTGCCGGATTGAAAATCAAATCATAACCTGTATGTATTTTTTTATAAAATTCGTTATCCTCTATCAACACGTCGCCATTATTAGGATACATTCCCACATTGGTTGCCTGAATTGCCAGAAGCTTCCCATCCGGGAGTTCAGCAAACGCATCCAGTGCGATTCCCCGTGCGATTTCTTTTCCGGCATACGCATTTACCTCTGCTGCAATTTTCTCAGCTTTTTCCTTTGTCCGGTTCATAAGCCATATACCGGCTGCTTTCTTTTCCGTCAGAAGCATCGCGACTGCTCTTGCAACACCACCTGCACCGAGTATAACAACGTTTTCCCCTTCAATTATCACGCCATCGGCCCGCATTGCCCTGTACAATCCGGGCATATCCGTATTATAGCCTTTAAAACCGCTCTCGCATCTGACAAGAGTATTCACCGCCCCAATTTGTTTAGCCAGCGGGTCGATATCAGCCAGAAACGGTATTACATCACTCTTATATGGCACAGTCACATTTACTCCAAGCAGATTAAGAGCATCCGCGCCCGAAACAGCATGCGACAACTTACCTGTCTCCACATGAAAGGGAACATATGTCAAATTCACCCCAAGCTTTTGTGCAAGTGTATTATGAATCACCGGAGACAATGTGTGCTCTACCGGATTACCGATAAGTCCGCAAGTTCTGGTAAATCCATTTACATTCATTCTATTTTGTCCTCCGAATCTTTCTATGATAAAAGTACAAAACAATCCATTCAAGCCTACGCTTCAAAACAATCTGTATTTCTTCCTTCGGGTGAATTGGTTTCACCAGATACGATTCGATTCCGGTTCGCTTTGCTCCCCATACATCTGTAAAAAGCTGGTCTCCCACAAACAATGTATTCCCGGCATTTGTCCCCATCATTTTCATCGCTTCCAAATAGCCTTTTCTTGATGGTTTACCTGCTTTATAAATATACTTCGCATACAGTACCTGATTACAAAAAGATTGAACCCGGGGTTCTTTGTTATTGGATAGTAAAACGGCAGAAAACCCGAGCTCATGCAATCTGTTAAAAAACCGGATTGCACGTTCATCCGCAGGTGCTCCATGCGGAACTAAAGTATTATCAATATCAAAAATCACTCCACGATAACCCTTTTGATACAATTGTTCAAAATCAATAGAGTAAGTGGACTCTGCCTCGTAATCCGGGTAAAAAGTTTCAAACATGCACCATTTCCTCTGCTTCTGTTGTATTATATTTTCAAGCTTATTTGCGCGAAAGAAGACATACCATCTCACAGTTCGCCGTCCACGGGAATTGATCCACCGCGACAGCCTTTTCCACCTGATATCCGTTTTCAAGCAATATTTCAAGATTCCGTACCAGGCTGGTAGGTTTGCAGGAAATATATATGATTCTGTCGACACCATACGCAATGATTTTAGGCAACGCCTTAGGATGGATGCCATCGCGCGGAGGATCGAGAATAATCAGATCCGGGCGCACCTGCACATCATCCAATACCTTCAGGACATCTCCAGCAATAAATTCACAGTTGCTTAAACCGTTGTCAGCAGCATTTTTCCTGGCAGCTTCCACCGCTTCCTCAACTATCTCCACACCGATTACTTTGCCTGCAACCGGTGCCATCATCTGCGCAATTGTACCGGTTCCGCTGTATAAGTCAAAAACAACTTTATCCTCACCGCCCAAATCACCGATATAGCTTCTTGCTGTATCATATAACACCTCTGCGCCATAGGAATTCGTCTGAAAGAAGGAAAAAGGGGAAATTTTAAATTTCAGTCCCATCAATTCCTCGTAGAAGAAATCCTGTCCGTAAAGGATTTGTGTGCTGTCACTCTTCACAACATCGGCCACAGAGTCGTTACTCATATGTATAATTCCGGCAAAATGTCCTTTCAATTTTCCATGTTTTTCCAAATCAATCAGCGAATCCTTAAATCCCGCAATCAACTTTTCACTGTCAGCCGGATACTGAGTGGTGGTTACCAAAGCGACCAGGATATCTCCGGTTCGGGATGCCTTACGCACCAGGAGATGTCTCAAAAATCCCACATGCGTCAACCGGTGAAAAAATGGAATCTGTCTGTCACCAAAATACTCCACAACCGTCTGAATAATACTGCGATAGTCTTCATCCACTATCAGGCAGTCGTCCACTGTCACCACATCATAAAAGCTTCCCCTCTTATGCATACCCAGTGCCAACGGTCCATCCTTATACTCATCGCCAAAAGAAAATTCCATTTTGTTTCGATATTCATATGCAATAGGACTGCCTTTAATCCCCTCAAAAGTCCAGTCTCCTGTCTGCCTGGTTAATACCGGCATAAGCAGACTTTTCATCTGTTGCTCTTTGATCCGAAGCTGTTCCTCGTAGGAAAGGGAAAGATAAGTACAGCCTCCGCAGACGCCAAAATGGGAACACGTCCGGCCACATTCGAGAGGTGATTTTTCAATCACCTCAAGAAGTCGGCCTTCCGCCTTCCCTTTTCTGACTTTATTCACACTCAGTTTTACTTTCTGACCGGGCAGGCTGTTTTTAACAACAACGGTCTCCTCTCCAACTTTTACAATACCCTTGTTGGGGAAGTCAACCCTCTCAACAATGCCTTCATATACCTGTCCTTTTTTCATAATCTTCCTCATTTCCGCATGCGGAGCGTTTTATTCTATTATTCGTACTCTGAATCGTCTGATTCCTCATAAAAGTCATCATCATCATCATCATCGTCGAATTCGTCATCAAATTCCTCCAGATAATCCGGCTCGAAGTAACGATAGACTACATAAGCAATTCCGGCAACAGCCGCAATCACACCTACAATCGCAAACACCCACAACAGTACATTACTTTTTTTCTTTTCTTCTTTCCTGCCCAGCAATTCATTCAGTTTAGAAATATCAATTACGTTCTCCAGCTTGTTCATAAGATTACCTTCCTTTCTGTCATAGGTCTCATAAAGATATTAATTATAGGATAACACAAACACACTGAAAATACTACACTCTTTTTAATTTAGCAAAAGATGCATACATGATTTTCTGCCCGGCCTGTTCAAAGAAAACAGTCACTTTATAATCCCGCGGCTCTCTGGTGATTTCTTTAACAACACCCTCACCATATTTCAGATGGCGTACTCTGTCACCAACGTTGTACTCCAGTTCTCCTGTCTGTGTCATAGCAGCTCCTTTGGTAATTCCCGCCAGCTGGTTTAAACTGCCAATTCCCTGGGCGATAAAAGGTTTGTCCGCTTTCGCAGTCACCTTAGGCTTCAAAACTGCCTTCGGTCTGAAATCAGTTATGCTGTCAAAAGGATTTTCTATGTCCAGCTTGCGTTTGGATACCGGAACAGTATTATCCATAAGTTCTGACGGAATTTCCCTGACAAATCTGCTGACCGGATTATACTGCACTTCTCCACGAAGCATTCGTGATTTTGCATAGGTCAACGTAAGATCATCCTTTGCACGGGTGATTCCCACATATGCCAACCGTCTCTCTTCCTCAATCTCGCCGGGGTCGTCCGATACAATTGTCATATAACTCGGGAACAGTCCATCCTCCATGCCGGCAAGATACACATTGGGAAATTCCAATCCTTTTGCGGAATGGAGCGTCATCAAAAGTACCCTGTTGTCCCCCTCGTCCACTTTATCTATATCAGCGACCAATGCAATCTCTTCCAGGAACTCTGAAAGCGTCGGATTATCATGCGTCTCTGCAAAGCTTGCCGCCTTAGCAATCAATTCATCCACGTTGGCTATTTTATCTTCCGCAGTCTCATCGTCCAGTTCATTCAAGTACTTCACGTACTCTGTTTTCTCTACAACTGCTTTCACCAAATCAGGCAACGCGTATGTAGATAACCCACTACGAAATACTTGTATCATATTTGCAAAACCGTTCAGCTTTGTAACAGATTTTCCAAGAGACATAATATCCTCTGCGTGGCAGAGTGCATCATAGAGAGAAAAATCTCTCATCTGTGCATAGTCTGCCAGTTTTTCAACAGTTGTTGCACCGATTCCTCTCTTTGGCACATTAATAATACGGCGAAGTGCCACCTCATCGCTTCCGTTGTCAATGGTCTTCAGATAGGCCAGAATATCCTTTACTTCTGCTCTCGCATAGAAGTTGATTCCACCAACCACATTATAAGGCATCCCGCTCATAATCATCTGTTCTTCCAGCAGACGGGATTGGGCATTGGTACGATACAGAACCGCGCAATCTCCGTAGCTTGCACCTTCACTTCTCACCTTATGTCCAATATCAGAGACAATATATTCCGCTTCCTCATATGCATTATCAAACTGACGAAGATGAATGCGGTTTCCCTCTCCTTTATCCGTCCACAAAGCCTTGTCCTTACGTCCGACATTATTACTGATAACAGCGTTTGCCGCATCCAGAATACGCTGTGTCGAACGATAATTCTGCTCCAGCTTAATCACCTTTGCATCCGGATAAACCTTTTCATAATCCAGTATATTTCGTATATTGGCACCTCTGAATTTATAGATGGACTGATCGTCATCACCAACCACGCACAGATTTCTGTATTTGTCCGCCAAAAGTCGAATCAATTCAAATTGAGCGGTATTGGTATCCTGATACTCATCCACCATAATGTAACGAAAACGTTCCTGATAAGACTGAAGCACTTCCGGACAGGTCTTAAACAACTCAACTGTCTTCACAATAATATCGTCAAAGTCAAGTGCATTACTCTTTTTCAGTGTCTCCTGATATTCCTTATATACTCTTGCTATGACACTCTTCCTCATATCTCCGACTGCCTGTAGAGCGTATGACTGTACATCCACAAGTTCATCCTTTGCCGAAGAGATTGCGCTCATCAATGAACGTTCTTTATGTATTTTAGTGTCAATATCCAGCTGTTTACAGATTCGCTTAATCACAGTTTTTTGATCATCAGTATCATAAATGGAAAAACTGTTGTCATACCCAAGTCTGTCTATATGTCTGCGCAGAATTCTCATGCATGCGGAATGAAAAGTACTTACCCAAATCTGGTCTGCTCCAAATCCCACAATATTATCAACCCTGTCCCGCATTTCTCCGGCCGCCTTATTGGTAAATGTAATTGCCAGAATATTCCACGGATTCACGCCGCATTCTTCGATTAAGTATGCGATTCTATGTGTTAAAACTCTGGTTTTCCCACTTCCTGCACCTGCCAATAACAAAAGCGGACCTTCCGTATACTGAACCGCTTCCTTCTGCTCTCTGTTTAATGTATCGTA
>JAILPF010000039.1 GCA_024699575.1 Acetatifactor sp.
CTATATAGACAGAATCCAGGCACATATGCCCTATAGTACTGCCAAAAAGATACTTTCAATACGCGAACAACTCAATAATTTATAAAGTTTTGACAGAAACAGATATCAAAGTTAAAATGGTGAAAACAGGAAATAAATCACTGTAATCTGAGGAACTCCCTTATTGTCTCCATCCAACGATATCTTTACTCTATCGGGACACTTTTTTTTGTTGACATATATGAATAGATGTTGTAGTATTTGGATATAGATAATGTAGTAATGAAAACTACATGCAAGAATGTTGGTATCTAGGAGGAGTATATGATGCAGATTACAATCAGAGAACCGGGCAGTGCGATTACTCATTTTATTGCTATGGAACTTACCATGATTGCCGCATTCCCTCTTTTGATGAAGGCGGCGGGACAGGGGGTAATATATACAGTTTCCATGTTGATTTTTGTGATGAGCATGATTTTATTATATGGAGCGAGTACCACTTATCATTCCATTAATTTTTCGGAAAAGGTGATTCGTGTTTTCCGGAAGATTGATCATGCCATGATTTATGTATTAATTGCAGGTTCCTACACCCCGGTGTGCCTTTTGATTCTTGACCATAAGCAGGGTTATCCGCTTTTGGCAGCAGTCTGGATTCTGGCGGTTGCGGGTGTCTGCATGAAATGTTTGTGGATTACCTGTCCAAAGTGGGTATCGTCCTTGGTTTATATCGGAATGGGCTGGGTGTGCCTGTTTGTATTCGGTCCGATTGTAAATTCCTTGACGAAGGCTGCTTTTTTATGGCTGTTGACAGGAGGAGTTATCTACACTGTAGGAGGTGTGATATATGCATTAAAGCTTCCGATTTTTAACAGCAGACATAAAAATTTTGGCTCTCATGAAATCTTTCATTTATTTGTGATGGGGGGAAGTATCTGCCATTTTATTTTTATGTATCAGTATGTTGCATGTGCATAAAGTCCGTAATAATAAGGAATCAGATGCCTGTGGTGAACCATGGGCATTTTTTTTATTCACATTTATTTTAGATTTAGTTTATTGTTTCTGCTTATTCCGGATGCTATGATAAAAAACAGAGTATGCTTAAAGAGTAGAAGAAGGAAAGGAGCAAGTGAAAGAATGTTTCGATTGCTTGGATATTTGAAGCAGACAAAAGGCGCAGTAATCATGATTATCTGCCTGCTTTTGGTGCAAGCCTATTGCGATTTGGGATTGCCGTCTTATACATCTGACATTGTGGATGTGGGAATTCAGCAGGGAGGAATCGAGTTTGCGGCACCTGAGGAAATGAGAGCAGAGACGTGGAATAATCTACTACTGTTGATGACGGATGAAGAACAGTCTCTGGTGGAGCAATATTATGTTGCGGATGAAAGCGGACATTACAACAGGACTACAGATAAGAGAGAGGAACTGGAAAAGCTACACAGTGCATTTAGTATACCCATGATGATGCTGGAGAGTGTGCGCAGCATGTATGATATGGAAACAATAGACCTGCCCAAACTAGAGGAGCAGGGAATGTTTACCAGAGAGCAGGTTCTGGAGCAGAGAGAGTCTATGTTGAGTCAGTTGGAGGATATGAGTGGAGCGATTCTGGACCAAAGAGCGGTTTCATTTGTAAAAGCAGAGTATGAAGCAATGGGATTGGACCTGGCGACAATACAAAGAAACTATCTGTTAAAAACAGGTGCCAAAATGCTTGGATTTACATTGATTATGATTATCTCTGCGATTGGTGTAAGCTTTTTGGCTTCCCGTGCTGCTGCAACAATCGGACGAAATCTACGTGGGCGTGTGTTTGAGAGAGTGCTCTCTTTCTCCAATGGAGAAATGAACAAGTTCTCAACAGCTTCATTGATTACAAGAAGCACCAACGATATTCAGCAGGTGCAGTTTGTGTCGGTCATGCTTTTGAGAATGGTTATCTATGCGCCGATTCTAGGTGTCGGCGGTATTTTGAAAGTAATCGGCACCAAGACCGGAATGGCGTGGATCATTGCGGTGGCTGTTGGATTGGTCATGCTTTTGGTTGGCATTTTGGTAAGTCTGGCGATGCCCAAATTTAAAATCATGCAGAGCCTGGTGGATGGATTGAATCTGGTGACGAGAGAGATTCTTACCGGAGTGTCTGTCATTCGTGCATTCAGCCGTGAAAAATATGAAGAAAAGCGATTTGATAAGGCCAATACTGAGCTGATGAAAACGCAGCTGTTTACAAACCGGGTTATGACTTTTATGATGCCCGCCATGATGCTTTTGATGAACGGCGTCACTGTTATGATCGTCTGGTTTGGCGCAAAGGGAATTGATGCCGGTAATCTGCAGGTGGGAGACATGATGGCGTTCATGACATACACTATGCAGATTGTCATGGGATTTTTGATGCTGACCATGTTGTCTATTATGCTCCCGAGAGCAGGCGTGGCTGCAGACCGTATTGAGGAAGTGCTACATACGGAGCCGACGATTCTGGATGCAGAGACTACCAAAGATGATTTGCTGGCGGAATGCAAAGGAGAAATCAGATTTGAGAATGTAAGCTTTGCATACAGTGGTGCGGAAGATTTGGCGCTGGAAAATATATCCTTTACGGCAAGACCTGGAGAGACTACAGCGATTATCGGTTCCACCGGCTGTGGAAAATCCACACTTTTGAACCTGATTCCCAGATTGTATGATGTGACAGAGGGACGGATTACACTGGATGGAATTGATATCAGGGAGCTTTCGCAGCATAAGCTGCGCAGCGTGATTGGTCTGGTACCTCAAAAGGGTGTATTATTCTCTGGAACGATTGCTTCCAATATTAAGCTGGCCGGTGAGGAATCCATCAGTGACGAAGAAATGATAGATGCGGCACAGACAGCACAGGCAGTGGAATTTATCGATGAGAAGACAGAAAAGTATGAGAGTGCGATAGCCCAGGGCGGAAGCAATGTTTCCGGAGGACAGAAACAGCGCCTTGCCATTGCCAGAGCCATTGCGAAGCACCCTAAAATCTATCTGTTTGACGACAGCTTTTCCGCATTGGACTATAAGACGGATGCGGTTTTAAGGAAAGCTTTAAGAGAAAAGAGTGCGGATGCGACTGTATTGATTGTGGCGCAGCGTATCAGCACAATTATGCATGCGGATCAGATACTCGTGCTGGATGGTGGCAGGATTGTGGGGCAGGGAACACATGAACAGCTTCTTCAGAATTGTGCCGAATATCAAGAGATTGCCAATTCACAGCTGTCGGCAAGCGAGTTGAAAGGAGGTGCCTGATTGCTATGAGTGATGAAAGAGCGCAGCAAAAACGTCCAATGGGACGAGGACCGGGAAGAGGAATGATGCCCGGCGAAAAGGCGAAGGATTTTAAAGGTACCACAAAAAAACTTTTAGCTTACATGGGGAATTATAAGATTGGGCTGATTGCGGTAATCATTTTTGCAATCGGTAGTACTGTTTTTAACATTGTAGGTCCGAAAGTGCTTAGCCGGGTTACCACAGAAGTGTTTACCGGGCTCGTGTCCAAAGTGGGAGGAACAGGTGGAATCGATTTCGCTAAAATCGGAAGTATTTTATTACTTTTGCTTGGAATTTATGCTATCAGTTCCGTCCTGGGATTTGTGCAGGGATGGATTATGACGGGAATTACTCAGAAACTGACCTTTCGCATGAGACGTGAGCTTTCTGAAAAAATGAACCGTCTTCCCATGAGATATTTTGAGTCCAAGACAGTGGGGGAAATCCTCTCCAGAATTACGAATGATGTGGATACGCTGGGACAGAGTCTGAATCAGAGTGTGACACAGTTGATTACGTCTGTGGCAACCATGATTGGTGTGCTGGTTATGATGTTGTCCATCAGCCCACTTATGACGCTGATTGCTCTGGTGATTTTACCGATATCAGGTACTTTGATTGGTGTAGTGATTAAACATTCTCAAAAATACTTTAAGGCGCAGCAGAGTCTGCTGGGTGATATCAACGGCCAGGTGGAGGAAACGTACTCCGGTCATACGGTGGTAAAAGCATTTAACCGGGAGCAGGCTGTAGTAGATAAATTCCATGAAACCAACGATGCATTGTATGAATCAGCATGGAAATCCCAGTTTTTGTCGGGACTGATGCAGCCTATTATGATGTTTGTCGGCAATCTGGGTTATGTGGCAGTTGCAGTGCTGGGAAGTATTCTTGCGGTTAAGGGTACTATTGAAGTCGGAGATATTCAGGCGTTCATTCAATACGTCAGAAGCTTTACCCAACCTATCACACAGATCGCTCAGGTTTCTAATCTGCTTCAATCTACAGCAGCTGCTGCTGAGAGAGTTTTTGAATTCCTGGAGGAGGAAGAGGAAGACAGAGTTGTTGAGAACCCCGCCCGGATTTCAAATATAACAGGACATGTGGAATTTGAGGATGTACAGTTTGGCTATACTCCTGATAAGATTGTTATCCAGAACTTTAACTGTAAAGTTGAGCCCGGACAGACCGTGGCAATCGTCGGACCGACCGGCGCCGGTAAAACGACCATGGTAAAGCTTTTGATGCGATTTTATGATGTGAATAAGGGCTCTATCAAAGTGGATGGGGAGGATATCCGAAATTTCAATCGCTCTGAATTGCGTGAACTTTTTGGCATGGTTCTCCAGGATACCTGGCTGTTTAAGGGAACGATTATGGAAAATATCCGCTACGGACGTCTGGATGCTACGGATGAGGAAGTCATCGCTGCAGCGAAAGCAGCACATGCTGATAAATTTATCCGCACTCTGCCCGGCGGCTATCAGATGGAGTTAAATGAGGATGCGACCAACGTCTCGCAGGGACAGAAACAGCTGTTAACCATTGCGAGAGCGATTCTGGCAGACAATCCCATTCTGATATTGGATGAGGCTACCAGCTCTGTGGATACACGCACCGAAATCAGAATTCAAAAGGCGATGAACAATCTGATGAAGGGAAGAACCAGTTTTGTTATCGCACACAGACTTTCTACTATTAAAGATGCGGATGTGATTCTGGTAATGAAGGACGGAGATATTGTGGAGCAGGGAAGCCACAGCGAATTACTTGCGCAAGGTGGATTCTACGCGCAACTTTATAATGCACAGTTTGAAGACGCTTCGGCGTAAGGAGGGGGAACAATGGCTTTTTTACAGGTAAATTTATTATCACAGGCTTTGATGCGAACAGTTTCAGTTAATGTAATACTTCCGGTGGATAAACTGCCAATGCCAGGCATCTCACCGAGAGAAGATAAACCATACAAAACGCTCTATCTTCTGCATGGAATACTGGGAAATCAAATGGATTGGGTAACAACAACCAGAGTGCAGAGATTTGCTGAAGAACATAATTTAGCGGTGGTGATGCCCGCAGGAGAGAATGCCTTCTATGTGGATGAACCGAAATCACACAATCTGTACGGTGAGTTTATCGGTAAGGAGTTGGTGGAACTAACCAGGAAAATGTTCCCCCTTTCTCACAGAAGAGAAGATACTTTTATCGGTGGACTTTCCATGGGAGGATATGGGGCGATGCGCAATGGTTTAAAATACCATGATACCTTTGGCTGTATTATATCCCTTTCCGGTGCATTATTTATTGATGAAGTACCGAATCGTACCAATGATACTCCGGCGTTTTTTGAATCACGGGATTACGCGGAGGCTGTATTCGGGGATTTGGATAGGGTGCTTCAAAGCGATAAGAATCCAAAATTTCTGGTGGAACAGATTCTCAATAAGAAGTCAGAAATGCCTAAAATCTTTATGGCCTGCGGGGAGGAAGACTTTCTGCTTCAGGCGAACAGAGACTTTGTGGAATTTTTAAAGAGTAAAAAGGTGGAAGTTACTTTTGTAACCGGACCGGGAAGTCATGAGTGGGACTTCTGGGATACCTACATTAAAAAAGCTATTGAATGGCTTCCTACAGAGGAAAAGTCATTTGGTATTAACAGTGGAAATGTGAAATAATAAATAAGCCTGCTGCATGGAGTGGCGGGCTTATTTTTCTATAAAGAAAAGATTGGAAAGTAACAGCCAGTTGGCGCGGAATAATTGCATAATCTGCCAGTAACCGCATCCGCGTAATCCGAACTCTTCTATGAGTTGAAATTTCTGCCTAAGACTGCGGACATCCTCAAACCATACCTCATGTTCCACATCAGTGTTTAATTCGATATACTGATAGAAAGGGCTCTGGTAGAGCTCATCGTAAGAGATTTCCGCACCCTGTGTCAGCGCAATCTGGATAGCCTGTATATTTCCAATGGTAGTGGCTCTGGTAGTGCCTTTTTCGTACGGCAAGGGCCAGTCATATCCATAGTTTGGAATTCCGAGATTGATTTTCTCCGGTGGGATTTCTGTGATGGCATATTCCACTACCCGGCGAACCTGATTGATGGGAGCTACTGCGAGGGGCGGACCATAGGTATAGCCCCATTCATAAGTCATGATTAAGACAGAATCGGCAACCTCCCCGAGAGCAGGATAGTCCTTTCCCTGATAGAGTAAGCCGGTCTGTTCCGCGGAGGTTTTGGGGGCGAGAGCCACCGAGGTACGATAACCGTACGTGCGCATCGTCTCCGCAACTTGACGAACAAATGCTGTGAATGCATCCCTGTCCCCGGCGAGAATATACTCAAAATCAATGTCGATGCCACGGTAGCCTTTTGTTTGCATGAGCTCCACAAGATTCTCAATAAGATTTGCAGCTGCATCCGCAGAATTGACAATGGAGCTGATCAGGAGATTGTTGAATCGACCATCCGGCCCCAAGGGAGTCAGCACCAGAATGGGAGCAGTATTAAATCTCTGAGCAGCCTGAATCAGAGGAAAATCATCCCACAGAGGTGGAACCAGTTCGCCCTCAGAGGTAAAGCCGTATGAAAAAACAAGCAGATTAGATAAATAGGGCAGTGTTTGCTCCAAAACCCATGGACTGATGAAGGGATATGCATATCCGTTCACCTCCAAAGTGTGTTCTTGGGCAGTTTGCCCTAAATTTATGAAAAGTGCCTGACCGACTGCAAGCAGATAAGGATAGACTAACTGATTATCAAATATAATCTGTTCGACAGATACGCCGAAACGATTGGCGATAGCAGACACGGTGTCTCCGACATTCACCACATAGATTTCCATGTGACACCTCTTTCGCAGGTTTTATCTATCATATGTGAGGACTGCATTTTGGTGAGAACAATTTTACAGAAAAGTGAAAAATGCTTGTGTTTCCGCTTACTGCATGCTATACTGTACTCCGACTATTTGGGGAAATAGCTAAGAAAGGCAAGGTTTTAATGAAAGATATTTTAGAAGAAGAATTAGAGTCTACAGTGGATGAGCTGGAGGAGATGGAAGAGCTTTTAGACGGCAGAATTCTCCGAGCTATCAAAGAAATGGGATTTGAAAAACTATCTCCCATACAGAAACAGGCCATTCCGTTTTTGTTGGACGGAGAGGATATTATCGGACAGGCGCAGACCGGAACCGGTAAAACAGCAGCGTTTGGGATTCCTGCTGTGCAGATGATTGATCCTACAGTGAAGAAGCTACAGACCATTATATTATGTCCTACCAGAGAATTGGCGATTCAGGCAGCTGAGGAGCTGCGTAAACTTGCCAAATATATGCACGATATCAAAGTGCTTCCCGTCTATGGTGGACAGGAGATAGAGAAACAAATCAGAGCACTGAAGGGAGTACAGATTATTGTTGGTACACCCGGACGTGTGATGGACCATATGCGCAGACATACGATTAAACTGGATGATGTGAAGCTGGTTGTGCTGGATGAAGCGGATGAGATGTTAAACATGGGATTCCGCGAGGACATGGAACTTATTCTGGGACAGATTGAGGGAGAACATCAGACAGCTTTATTCTCCGCAACAATGCCACAACCGATTTTGGAGATTACAGACCGTTTCCAGCAGAATGCGAGAATGGTAAGAGTTGCAGCGAAGGAATTGACGATTCCCCTTGTAAAACAGAGATACTATCGTGTAAAGAATCAGGATAAGGATGCTGCCTGTGTGCGTTTGCTACAGTATTATCAGCCCAAACTGTCCCTGATTTTCTGTAATACGAAAAGAAAAGTGGATGAAGTGGCAGAGGTATTGAAAAAACAGGGATTCCAGGCCGAAGGTTTACATGGTGATATGTCACAGCATCAGAGAGATGTGGCAATGAACAGATTCCGCAATGGAAGCACCAGTATCCTGATTGCTACCGATGTGGCAGCAAGAGGAATCGATGTGGATGATGTGGAAGCGGTTATCAATTATGACATACCTCAGGATATTGAATACTATGTTCACAGAATCGGAAGAACCGGTCGTGCCGGAAGAACCGGACGTTCCTTCACACTTGCAACCGGACGTGAAATGTACAAGATTCGTGAGATTGAGAAAGTATGTCGTACAAAGATAGAAGAGAAAAAACTTCCTACGGCAGCAAAAGTGTTGAAAGCGAGAGCAAAAAATTATCTGAATCAGGCGTGGGAGAAGCATGAGGCAGAGGACCTTGAGCTGATGAAAAAATATCTGGAAAACAAGCTTGAGGAAGAAAACTGTGACCTGATGGAACTTGCAGCTTCCATGTTAAAGCTTCAGGTGGGCGATTTGGGTGAGGAAATCATGGAAGACACCTATGCGCCCAGAAGATTTGGCGGTCGGGGAGAGAGAGAACGTGATGGACGTGGATACAGCCGGGACGGTCACAACCGTGATGGAAGAAGTCGTGATGGACGGGGAAGAGACGATCGAAGCCGCGATGGCCGTAAGCGTGATGAACGAGGTAGAGAAGGACGAGGCCGTGACATGAGAAACAGAGACAGTCGAGGACGCAGTGGACGTGAATACAGCGGATTGGCTTTCTCAAAGCCTAAGAAAAAGAAAGGATAGGCAAAGACAATGAGAGTTGGAATGGGTTATGATGTGCACAGACTTGTGGAAGGCAGAGACCTGATTATAGGAGGAGTTACAATTCCTTATGAAAAAGGTCTTCTGGGACATTCCGATGCCGATGTGTTATTACATGCGATTATGGATGCGCTGTTGGGGGCAGCGGCACTTGGAGATATCGGGAAACATTTCCCGGATACGGACCCTGCCTACAAAGGGATATCTTCCGTAAAACTGCTGGAAAAGGTTGGAGAACTTCTGGAGGAAAAGGGCTTCCTCATTGAAAATATTGATGCGACTATCATTGCTCAGGCGCCAAAGATGCGTCCGCACATTGACAAAATGCGGGAGAATATCGCAAATGCCTTGGGTGTGGATATCGAGCAGATCAATGTGAAAGCAACGACCGAGGAAGGACTTGGATTCACCGGAAACGGTGAAGGAATTTCCTCTCAGGCAATCTGTATGTTGACAAGCCCGTTTGACCTGACAGCACAGCAGGTCAGTGGTGGATGTGCAGGCTGTAGCGGATGCCCGGCAGGAA
>JAILPF010000049.1 GCA_024699575.1 Acetatifactor sp.
AATTGATATCATTTTAAAAGAACCTATCGGCATCGCGATGTTTATTGATGCATTTGTGGTGGGAAAATCCGTGGACTTTTTTAATAAGATTCATGCTGTGCAAAAATGTGATTCTGTTGCGACGGGAATACCGGTTATGATGATTGGTTTGATTATTATGGCGTACACGCAGTACACTTACATGAGTGCTTCTCTGGGCTGTGGACCGAGAGACACCTTGCTGGTGGCACTGACCAAGAGGGCAAAGCGGATGCCCATTGGAATCATCAGCATTCTTTTGCTCAGCACAGCTACCTTCATTGGATGGCTGTTGGGCGGACCGGTGGGAATCGGTACGTTAATCTGTGCATTTGTGACGGGACCGATTATGCAGTTTGCATTTTCTACCGTGAAGTTTGATGCGACGCAGGTACATCATCAGCACCTGGCACAGTCGCTGAAAATACTTTTACATAGACATATTCCGAAGTGGAGTTAATCCGGTTTCCGGCAGTGGGAAATTGTTGATTCGTTATAGAAAAAAGGAGGAATACAAATGGGTAAAATATTAATCATCGGTTGTGGCGGGGTAGCTTCCGTTGCAATCCAGAAATGTGCAAAATGTGTGGATACTTTTTCTGAAATCTGTATTGCAAGCCGTACCAAGAGCAAGTGCGATGCGTTAAAAGCGAAGCTGGAGGGAACCACAAAAGCTGTTATTACCACGGAGCAGGTGGATGCGGATAAGGTGGATGACCTGATTACGCTTATCAAAAAGGTGCAGCCGAAGGCAGTTCTGAATCTGGCACTTCCCTATCAGGATTTGACCATTATGGATGCCTGCCTTGCCTGCGGAGTGGATTATATTGATACCGCTAATTATGAGGCGGAGGACACAGAGGACCCTGAGTGGAGAGCTATCTATGAAAAACGTTGTGAGGAGAAGGGCTTTACGGCTTATTTTGATTATTCCTGGCAGTGGGCATACAAGGAGCGTTTTGAGAAAGCAGGAATCACAGCTTTGCTCGGCAGCGGCTTTGACCCCGGTGTAACCAGCGTTTTCTCTGCATACGCATTGAAACATTATTTCGATGAGATTCATTATATTGATATTATGGATTGCAACGGCGGAGACCATGGATACCCGTTTGCAACCAACTTTAACCCGGAGATTAACTTAAGAGAAGTATCTGCCAACGGCTCCTATTGGGAGGACGGCCATTGGGTTGAGACTAAACCTATGGAGATCAAGAGAGAGTATGACTTTGCTCAGGTGGGTAAAAAGGATATGTACTTACTGCACCATGAGGAAATTGAGTCCCTGGCACAAAACATTCCGGGAATTAAGAGAATCCGTTTCTTTATGACCTTCGGACAGAGCTACCTGACTCATATGAAGTGTCTGGAAAATGTGGGAATGTTAAGAACCGATCCGGTGCTGTTTGAGGGAAAAGAGATTGTGCCTATCCAGTTCTTGAAAGCGCTGCTTCCGGACCCGGCGTCTTTGGGCCCCAGAACAGTGGGCAAGACCAACATCGGATGTATCTTCAAAGGTGTGAAGGATGGCAAAGAGAGAACTATTTACATTTACAATGTCTGTGACCATCAGGAATGTTATAAAGAATTAGGCTCCCAGGCAATTTCGTACACCACCGGTGTGCCGGCAATGATTGGCGCAAAACTGGTGATGGAAGGAATCTGGAAGAAAGCCGGAGTGTTTAACGTAGAAGAATTTGACCCCGATCCATTCATGGAAGCACTCAATGAGTATGGTCTTCCCTGGGTTGTTGAGGAGAATCCTGTGCCCATCGATTGATGGGCACTTGTTATTTTGTCAAAAAAATGAATACAGAAATTGTGCATAGTTCACAAAACCTGAAAAAATAAAAACATTTTTATTCAAAAAAACATACTATTTTTTAAAAAAAGGAGTTTACAAAATAAAAACGTTTTTGTAAAATAGGGATACAAGCTGAGAGATTAGCTTCTAGTATCGAAAAAGAATGGGAGGAAAAAAGAGTGAAAAGCAAAAAACTTATCGCACTTCTTTTGACTACAGCAATGGCAGTATCTACACTGGCAGGCTGTGGCAGCGAAAGCTCCGAGCAGACCGGTTCCAATACTGCTGCAGAGACAAGTAGCACCGAGACAGCTGGAGAGACAGCAGAGGAGACCACTGAGTCTACCGAAACACCTGCAAGCTCTTTTGTCGCAGTTGACAAGGATGTAGCAGGAGATATTTCCGTAATGGTATGGTCCGGCGACGGCGAGTACTATGAGGACCTTGGTCATCAGACTCTTGAGGCTGAGAATATTACAGCTCAGAACGTAGCATCCGTATATGCTATGGCAAAGAAATTCAATGAGACCTATCCTAACGTAACCATTAATCTTTATGCGAAATCAGGAGATCCTGATGCCAATGAGACTTCCTGGCAGCAGGAGATGGAGAACTTCAAAGCTCAGCACGGAAAATATCCTGATATCTGGGCATCTACCAACCTGGTAGGTGATGTTCAGAAAGGTCTTTGCGCTGACCTCTCTGTTTTCGCTGATGATCCCGTATATCAGTCCTTCAACACCTCCATCATGGAGATGATGAACTATTATGGAATGCAGGCAGGTCTGCCTCAGTTCATTCAGCCTTGGGGCGTATTCGTTAATACACAGCTTGCTGAGCAGAACAACATTGATGTTCCTGATGTAGATTGGGATATTGATGATTACACTGACTTTATCGCTCAGGGCGATAAGACCACCTTCTGGGGAGCAATGGATATTCCTCTTAGCTGGATTAACACCGGTACAGAAGATATCAACCGTTCCCTTGCTAATTACAGCGGAGAAGGAGATCATGTAAACCTTGACTCTGATCAGGTGAAAGATTTGCTTTCCTATGTTCCTACATGGGCAGACAACACCATCTGGACACAGAATGATGTCGGTGGAGTTCCTACCGAAATCATGGATGATGGTTGGTGGTGGAGCTATCATTTCTTTGTTCAGGGATACTGCCTGACCAACGATGGTGATCCTTGGATGATGGGTGATGCAGCAAACCCTGAAGTTACAGATGCAACATGCCAGTTTGACTTTGATATCTATCCCAGACCTGCTACCGATTATGTAGGTAACACTGTAGGTATCGTTCTTGACCCTATGGCAATCCACAACTATGCAATGGATGATGGTAACCCTGAGCTTAGCGCAGATGAGGAGACCGCTCTGAAACTTGCATACACCTTCGGTACTTACTGGGTAGCTTCCACAGATGCTATGCAGGCAAGAGCTGACCAGCAGTGGAATTCCGGCGGAGCACTTAAGACAGCATCCAACGATTCTCTTCCTCTGGTAACAGGTGAAGAATTCGACAAGCAGATGGAAATCTGGTATTCCGTACCTATCCACACCGCTTACAAGGATAAAGAGGGCTGGAACAAGTGTATCGAACTCTGGGAGAAGGGTGAGATGTGGGATGTATCCGACAAGGCTTATCCTTTGAAGATTCAGGAAGACGGTGCTGACAAAGCTTGTATGTACGAGTGGACCAACTACTATACAGATGAAAATATGACTGCAAAACGTGCTTCCGACGGTTGGTTGGATGAAATCAAATCCAAACTTCCTGAGTGGAATCAGCTTGCAAACGAAAGATTTGCACAGGCAGACGAAGAGCTGAAGACAGCTCTGAAAGATTTCTACGGATATACAGATTTTAACTAAATTTTTAAGCAGACGCTTACGGCGTACAGACTGTCCTTCTGCTTTCATGGTTGGTGGAAGCAGAAGGGCGTTTTTTTGGAGGAGATAGCAACAGTGAACAAATACAAGCGAGTTGTTTTTCCAATAATCATCGTGATTGCAGCAGTAGGAATTATAGCTGCAGCTCTTGGACTGCGTGAAAAAACCACATATGTGGAGGAAGTGTCCAAGGAGGAAGTGGAAGAAGCTTTTGAATTATTGAGTGATTCTTTGAGCTTTGCGACTGTCAGATATCAGGAGTATATCGCAGGACATGAATTGACATACGGGTTGAATAACACTACAAGTATGCCCACAGACAGTCACAAAGAAACCGGATATGATGGGGATGTGGTAGAGCTTGATTATGAAGAGGAAGCATCCTACATCGTTAATGTGGAAAAATCAGGCATGTACAGTCTGGGATTTGATTATCGCACAAGCGGAAGTAATCTGTCCGATTATCGAGTTGCACTGACTGTCAACGGGGAGAGTTATTTTGAGGAAATGTCTATGATTACACTGCCGCTGTTATGGCGTGACGAGACAAAAGATTTCCCCTTGGATCGCTATGGTGATCAGACTGCTCCGGGACAGGTGCGTGTAGATGATTGGCAGTATAGAGATTTGTACAATACCTCTTATTATACAGCAAAACCTCTCTATTTCTATTTGGAGAGCGGTGAGAATGAGATTCGCGTGGTAAATGAATCTGCGGATGGTCTGGTGTTGGGACAAATGTATGTCAATGCACCGAAACAGAATGTGCTGCCTTACAGCGAATACAGGGCACAGAACGAAGGGGAACTGATAAACGATTTTATCGAGATCAATGGTGTGGATTATGCACAGAAGAATTCTACATCTGCTCTTTTGACTTCTGTAAATAACCCTGCGCTTGCACCCCACAACGCAGAATACAAGGAACTGAATACTATTTCCTGGAAAAAAGCGGGTATAGAAGTTACCTATGACATGGATGTCGCTAAGACCGGTTACTATAATCTTGCGCTTCATTATCAGAATGAAAAAGAAGACTTCCAGGTTTTTGAAAGTATTTACATTGATGGTGAGATTCCTTTCCAGGAACTTGAGAATTATGGATTTGACACTACAGATACCTCGTGGACCAATGAGGTGTTGTCCGATGCAGAGGGAAATCCTTTTGAGATTTATCTCACTGAGGGACATCACACTCTGACGCTGCGTTCCGAGATGGAACCGGTCAGTGATGAATGGCGTTATTCCCGTTTGATTGCAGAGCATGTTACACAGTTTGCTTTGGAGATCAAAAAAATCACAGGTGCGGAGGTGGACGAGTACCGTACATGGTACATCACCAGATATATCCCGGATACCTTAAAGTATCTGGAGGCATACGAGACTCTGATTAAAGCAATGCTTTATGATTTACAGAATTATGCACCCAACGGAGCAGAATCTGCAAAGCTTTCCGAGCTCAACAGAGCTTTGGGTATTCTGGACAAGTTGGAAGAGTATCCGGATGAACTTCCCCTTTATGTAGAGAACCTGACCGGTTCCAGTGTCAGCACAGATAACTCTGTTCTCAGGTTGATGGGTGATTTTACAACCAACATCGGCACCCAGCCTTTTGCACTGGATCGGATTTATGTATATGGGAATACCGGACTTCCTGCGAGGGATGCTAATTTTGCAAAATCCTTTGTGAATGGCACCAAGTCTTTAATATATTCCTTTACCTCAGATAAATATCAGTTGGATAATGAGGAGGAAGCAGTCAATATTTGGGTAAACCGTGCGGTAACGCAGGTGGATCTGTTACAGAAGATGGCAGATGCAGAGTTTACCCCTGAGACAGGAATTAAGGTAAAGATTTCCGTGATGCCGGATGCAAACAAGCTGACCCTGGCAACAGCAGCAGATGAGACTCCTGATTTGGCGCTTGGTCTGGCTTCCCATATCCCTTTTGAATTGGCGTCCAGAGGAGCGATTTGCGACTTGACGGAGTTTGATGATTTCTGGCAGGTTGCTGATTCTTTCGCACCCGGTGCATTTATTCCCTATGTATTTAACGAGGGTGTATATGCAGTGCCGGAGACATCTGACTTTAACCTGATTGTATATAGAAAAGATATCTTTGAACAGTTAAACATCGGTATCCCCAGCACCTGGAACGATTTGATTGGTATTTTACCGGAGCTTCAGAGATTCGGTATGAATTTCTACCACAACATCGCAACGATTGATGGATACAAATGGTTCTATCAGACCTCTCCGCTGATTTATCAGAACGGAGGAAGCCTGTATACAGAGGATGGCTTACATACTGCTATCAACCGTCCGGAGGCTGTGAAGGGTCTTAGAACCTTAGGCGAATTGTTCAGCATTTACTCTGTGGCAACACAGGTGCCGCAGTTTGCAGACTCCTTCCGCTATGGAGTATATCCGATTGGTATCATTAACTTAGAGACCTACAACCTGATTACCAACGGTGCACCGGAGCTGGAAGGTCAATGGAAATTGTCAAGCTACTTGGGAACTGAGAATGAAAACGGCGTGGTAGACAGAAGCTACATCGCAGCAGGTACCGGCGGCATTATCTTTAATGATTCCGCGAAAAAGGATGAGTGTTGGACTTTCCTGAAATGGTGGCTCAGCCATGATGTGCAGGCCAACTATGCTCACACACTGCAGTCTACATATGGTAAGGAATATATCTGGTTGCCCTCCAATCTGGAAGCAATTGCAGATTGTACACTGCCTACCGAAGATAAACAGATTATCTTAGAGCAGTTAAAGTGGCTTCGAGATGTGCCCAGAACGCCCGGGCAGTATATGCTGGAACGTGATATTTCCAATATATGGAACAGTGTTGCTGTGGACGGAAAATCTTGCCAGGTATCAATCGACGAGAAAATCCTGGAGATTAACCGTGAGATTATTAAGAAGATGTCCGACCTTGGTTACTGTGATACAGAGGGCAATCTCTTGAAAGAATACCACATTCGTGATGTGGATTGGATTATTGATAATATTGAGAAAGCAAGAAAGGGGGAATAAGTGACAGATGAAAAGAGAACCGAGACGTAAAGTAAAGAAACTGAATCACAACAGCGACTTCGTGACATCAATGTTGTTGCTCATTCCTTATCTGCTGCTGTTTTCTTTGTTTATTGCCATTCCGGTTATCATTGCAATCGGATTGTCATTTACCTATTTTGATGTAATTAATACCCCGCATTTTGTAGGGTTGTCCAACTATATTTCACTGCTTACCTCAGATGAAATATTCTTGAAATATATTATACCGAACACCTTTAAGTATGCGCTGATTGTAGGTCCGGGCGGATGTATTTTATCCTTCATTCTGGCCTGGCTTGTAACACAGATTCAGGCAGTTCCGAGAACTATCCTGACTCTGTGCCTGTACATGCCTTCCATGGTTGGACCTCTGATGATTCAGGTGGTGTGGAAGACAGTATTTAACGGTGACCAGAGAGGTATCCTGAATGCCTTCCTGATTAATCACAGATGGATTGATACTCCTATCAACTGGTTGTTATCTCCGGATTACCTGATGACAATTATCATTCTGGTAGCGTTGTGGCAGTCCATGGGTGTGGGCTTCCTCTCCATGATTGCAGGTATATTAAACGTCAACGAAGAGCTGTATGAAGCTGCCTACGTGGATGGTATGAAAAACAGATTTCAGGAAGTTATCTATATTACCATTCCTTCCATGAAGCCCCAGATGCTGTTTGGTGCGGTTATGGCGATTGTAGGTGCATTCAATACCGGATGGATCGGACCTGCACTTTCCGGTACCAACCCTACACCGGGATACTCCGGTAACTTGATCTTGAACCATATCGAAGACTATGCATATTCCAGATATGAAATGGGTTATGCGGCTGCGGTTTCGGTTGTATTGCTTTTGATGATTGCGTTCTTCTCTAAGGTTGCAGGAGCGCTGTTCAAAGAGAAGGATTAAGGAGAGACTACTATGGCAAAATTAAAAGGAAAAAGAGTGAATCCCAAGAACTTTTCTGCGGATCAGATTAAGTTCTATGTAATCCTGATTCCCATCGCTATTTTCATGATCCTGCCGGTGGTCTACATGGCAAACGAAGCCTTTAAACCGCTGGGAGAGCTGTATGCATTCCCCCCGACCCTGATCGTGAAAGAGCCTACTTTAAATAACTTCAAAAAATTGTTTGCACTTTCCGGAACCACCGGTGTGCCAATGACCAGATACCTGTTAAACTCCATCTTTATTACAGCTGTGACAGTAGTATTGAACATTTATATCACAGTAGCCTGCGCCTTCGTTCTTTCAAAGAAGAGTCAGTATCGTGTGACAAAATGGTTCTTCAGCTTAAACCA
>JAILPF010000060.1 GCA_024699575.1 Acetatifactor sp.
GCTACTTTTATTGCTTCTTTTCATTTTTATGAAAAAAGGAGCAGCACCTGATGCAGGCACTGCTCCAAAAGCTCATTCTTATTCTGTTGTTCCGGCTTTTTCAACACGGCTGATTGCAGACTTCTCCATAGGGATACGGCAATTCTTGTTGTTACCGAATTCTACGATAACGGTATCATCAGAAATATCAATAACAATTCCATAGAAGCCCGATGTGGTGAGAACACAATCTCCAACTTCCAAAGCTGCAAGCATGGAAGCTACTCTGTTCTGTTCCTTTTTCTGTGGTCTGAAGAAGAAAAACCAAAGTGCCAAAAGTAATGCACCGTAAACCAATATCATAGTAAACCAAGGCATTGCACCTACAGCCTCAGTTTCCGCCAATAAAACACCCATTTATTTCCTCCATTCCGACGCAATGCGCCATTTAAATCTACTAGATAGTATGATACACAAATTTCAATCTTCGGGCAAGCATTTTTTATAAAATTATTCTATATTCATTCCGTTCAATTTATCTTTTTTATACTGGGCAAATCTGCCCTCATCAAGAGCAGCTCTGATTTCTTCCATCATTGTATTATAAAAATATAGATTATGAAGAACACACAGACGCATTCCAAGCATTTCCTTTGCCTTAAGTAAATGTCTGATATATGCCCTTGAATATCTTCTACATGCAGGGCAATCGCAACCTTCCTCAATCGGACGGCCATCCAGTTCATACTGCTGGTTAAACAGATTCAGCTTACCGTGATTGGTATAGACATGTCCATGTCGCCCATTTCGACTGGGATAAACACAGTCAAAGAAATCTACACCTCGTTCCACGCCTTCTAAAATATTTGCCGGAGTTCCTACTCCCATTAGGTAAGTCGGTTTATTTACCGGAAGATACGGAACAACCTCATCCAATACATGGTACATTTCCTCATGTGTTTCGCCCACTGCAAGTCCGCCAACAGCATAACCATCCAGATCCATCTCGGAAATACGCTTTGCATGTTCGATTCTGATATCTGTGTAAATAGCGCCCTGATTGATTCCAAAAAGCATTTGGTTGGGATTAACAGTATCTTCTAATCCATTCAAACGTTTCATTTCTGTTTTACAGCGCTCAAGCCATCTGGTTGTGCGTTCCACGGATGACTGGACATATTTACGGTCTGCCTTACTGGATGGGCACTCGTCAAATGCCATCGCAATTGTGGAACCAAGATTGGATTGGATCTGCATACTCTCCTCCGGTCCCATAAAAATTTTTCTTCCATCAATGTGAGAGTTAAAATAAACTCCTTCTTCTTTAATCTGTCTTAGCTTTGCAAGCGAAAAAACCTGAAATCCGCCGGAATCTGTCAAGATAGGTTTATTCCAAGACATAAATTTATGAAGTCCGCCCATTTGCTTAATTAGTTTATCGCCGGGACGAACATGTAGATGATAAGTATTGGACAGTTCAACCTGCGTTTTTATTCCCTCTAAATCCTCAGTAGAAACAGCACCTTTAATGGCTGCCACAGTTCCTACATTCATAAACACAGGGGTTTGGATTACGCCATGAACAGTGGTAAATTCACCTCTTTTGGCCCTGCCCTCTTGTTTTAATAAACGGTACATGTTACATATTCCTCCCAAAATTCTTCTAAAGTAATCTCATCTTTATGAATAACAGTTGCGGCATCCGTTCCGACATATCGGAAATGCCATGGTTCGTATTCAATCCCTGTAATATATTCCTTACCCAACGGATAACGAAGGATAAAACCAAATTTATAGGAATTCTCTGCAAGCCATATTCCGGCTTGCGTATCACCAAATCCCTCATCAAGATTGCTGTAATCATCCCCTGTAATATCAAATGCAAGACCTATCTGATGCTCGCTCGCCCCAGGGACAGTAACAGCCTGGCTCGAAAGCCTGTATGCCTCCACAAAAGACATTCCTTTATTCATATATTTGTTAATTTTACGAGCAAAAAGCATTTCTTGCCTTGCAGTATCACGATACGGTGAACGTATTACCAAATTAATGGAATCCTTCTCAGCCGCTTTTAACATCTTTCTCAAATCATCAATGATTCTCTCATCACACTTCATGGTACTGGTTATATTTCCCAGTTCAAATGTATAATCGTCAGGTATAGAATGTTGCTTATTCACCAGAACAATTTTCCAGTCGTCCTCCGAAAACTCCGTTACCGGCAAGGATTCTTCCTCTTCGGTCACATTATCTTCTCTACCCTCAGTGAATTTCAAAACCTCTTCCGCGTTATATTTATCCGTGTCCAGCCCATGTACAGTCTCTCTGCTTTCGTCGCCTTCCTCCATAACATCTTCATCATCCAGGATTTCCATGACGCTTATATCCGGGATTTCCTCTTCGACCAGAGAAATATCTGCAACAAATTCATCTAATTCCTCCCATGTCTGCTCGCTGTCCAAGCCGGAAATAAACAGAGGGAACGAAAAGCTGCTATATACAACAAAAAGAAGACCTGTCATAGCAAGCATATCAAAACGCTTGGTATTATCCCTGCAATAATGAATACAGTGAAAAAACAATGTACAAATCGCAAGAACAGGTAGCACAACGACCCTGAGTATTTGAT
>JAILPF010000105.1 GCA_024699575.1 Acetatifactor sp.
CCTTTCGTAATTCTGAATATTTTTTCCGAAATCAGACATACTATTTTCAGACCTGTAATAAAAAAGCATACAGGATCAGAATAGTATCGTGCCGGCGTTGCGGCACCAAACAATATATTGCAACGCAGAAATGAGGGAAATTATGAAAAAAGAAAAAGGGATGAAAATCCGTAAATTTCTAATGCTTGGTCTGGTGCTAACCTACGTCTGCATGGCAAGTGCATGCGGCACCAATAGTCAGGGTGGTGGAAATAACTCCGGTGATATGGCTCAAAACGGTTCCGGATCCGGCAGCGGAGGCAGCTCTACAAACGGCGGTTCCTCTAACAGCGGTTCTTCCAACAGTGGTTCTTCCAACAATGGTTCTTCCAACAGTGGCAGTGGGACCGGAGCCGGTGGAGCCGATGGCTCTGATGATACTTCCCTGGTTGATGATGCCGGAAATACTATCGGAAATGTTGTCGATGATGCAGCTAACGGTGTAGCCGACATGACAAATGATGTCATGGGTGGCGGAAATGGAAATACCGGCGGAACCGGCTCTTCAACAGGTGGACAATAAATTTTCATTATGCTTCATATAGGAAATTAGGCTCTCCGTTTTAACAGGAAAGCCTAATTTCTACTTTTACATCCTACACTTGTGCATCAATTACATCACTCATATCATACAATCCGGCCGGCTTGCCACATAAGAATTTTGCAGCGCACACAGCACCTTTTCCAAAAATTGCCTTTGAATATGCTGTATGTGAGAAGGTAATAACTTCATCTGCACCTGCAAAAATCACATCATGGTCGCCGACAATCGTTCCACCACGCACAGCACTGATTCCAATTTCCTCTTTGGGTCTGCTCTCTCTTCTTGTACTTCTGTCAAATACATAATCATATTTATGATCTAATTCATCATTGATTGCGTCTGCAAGTGCAAGTGCAGTTCCACTGGGTGCATCCTTCTTCAGGTTGTGGTGTTTTTCCACTATCTCTATATCAAAACCTGCCGGTGCCAATACACCTGCTGCTTCCCTGAGGAGCTTCAACAAAAGGTTTATGCCCATGGACATATTTGCCGATTTTAAAATTGCGGTTTTCGTGGAAGCTTCCGAAACTTTTTTCAGCTGTTCTTCACTGAGTCCTGTTGTACACAAAACACAGGGAAGTTCATTCTCCACACAATACTCAAGCAAATCATCCACTGCCGGGGCAGCAGAAAAATCAATCACACAGTCTGCCTCAACATTACATTCTTTCATTGTTTTAAAATATGGATACGGATTCTGTTTTCCGTCCCACACATCCACGCCGGCAACAATTTCAACCTCGGGATCTTCCGCAATCAGATTGCTGATTACCTGCCCCATCTTACCGTTACACCCATGCATGATTACTCTTTTCATTCGTAGGCTTCCTCCTGTAAATTATTACTAAATCAGTCCGTACGCTTTCATCGCTTTCGCCAGTCTTTCGGCATTTGCCTCCTCCATCTCAGATAAAGGCATTCTCATATATCCGTCAATCATTCCCATAAGTGTCAGAGCTTTTTTCACAGGAATGGGATTTACTTCGTAAAACAATGCATGACACACATCCAGGGCTTCCAGCTGCATACGGCAGCTTTCTTCTACCTCACCGTCAAAATACTTCTGACAGATGTCATGTGCCTGTCTGGGTGCAACATTGGAAAGAACAGAAATAACACCTTTTCCCCCAAGAGACAGAATCGGTACAATCTGGTCATCGTTACCGGAATAAATATCCACTGTTCCTTTTGCAAGAGCAGCAAGTTCGGCAACCTGGCTGATATTACCGCTTGCTTCTTTTACACCGACAATATTGGGAACATCCTGACAAAGTCTGACAACTGTTGCAGGAAGAATATTACATCCTGTTCTGCCGGGTACATTATATAAAATGATAGGAAGCTTTACAGATTCCGCAATTTTTTTGAAATGTGCATATAAGCCATTCTGTGTAGCCTTATTATAGTATGGAGAAACTATCAAAAGACCATCCACACCGAATTTTTCTGCCTCTGTGGAAAGGTAAATCGCCGTTTCTGTACAATTGGAACCTGTTCCTGCAATGACAGGAATTCTCTTTTTCACAACATCCACGCAGAATTTAATTGCATCCAAATGCTCCTCATGAGTCAGCGTTGATGCTTCTCCTGTAGTTCCACACACAATAATTGCGTCAGTTCCATTTTCAATTTGAAACTCAATCAATTTCTTGAACTGATCGTAATCCACTGCTCCGTTTTCTTTCATCGGTGTAACAATTGCAACACCTGCTCCCTTAAAAATTGACATACATATCCTCCATTCTCTGTCTACAGCCTATGTAGAGCAAAAACCGCCAGCGCAACAGGGCACTGGCGGATAAAATCCTGAAATATCCACTGGATAGCGCCCCATCTGTCATTTACAGATGACAGTCATACGGCTCTTAACCGCATGCCCAAGAACTCATTCGCAGGGAACAAACTCTTTCGGCGTCTTTTCCTTTCCTCCTTCCTCATCTGTGCCTGCCACATCAGAAAAAGTACTCTTAAAGGACGCAACCTCTATCAACTCGATTTCAACAGTATAATAGCATCTTCCATTTTTGCTGTCAACGATTTTATTGCCACACTTTAAACTTCAAAGTTTCTATTTTAGAAACCTCGTCGGCGAGCAGACAGACTTCATCACTTAATGTAATACCTGTCATAATAATGCCTGTATCTCCTCTGGCATCCAATATATTCTTTAAATCCTCAACAGGGAGAATCTCATTTTCAACCAGCCCAAGTACCTCATCCAAAATAAGTAAATCACACTCTCCTGTAGCCAATACCTTCTTCGCATAACCTATTCCGTTGCGAATATTCAGAATTTCTTCCTGTTGCTTTTCCTCGGAAAGCTCTTTAAAATTTTCATCAGATTTTTCAAAATGAAACAGCTTGATTTCCGGCTCCATTCGTCTTAAAAAATCGGAGTCAGCCAAACCTTTTCCTTTTAGGAATTGAATAATAACAACACGCTTGCCTTCGGCAGCCGCCTGAACGGCTCTTCCAATCGCAGCAGGCGATTTTCCTCGTCCATCCCCCGCATAGATATGTATCAGTCCATTTGACATAATATCCTCCACCCATATTATAAAATACGGTTTTTAGAACACTCGCAATACACAAATACAATACATATGAAATATAACATATTATCGGAGCTTTGGCAACTTGTATGCAATTTTTTCTCAGTAATCCTCTTCCTCTATAAGTTCCAGCTTGCTGACGGACACTTCAAATGCTACACGCCTTTCAATGTGTTCCTCATCAAATTTCTTCATATATTCCCTGCTCTGAATTCTTCCCCAGACCGCACAGTGCTCACCCACTTGAAAATTATTGGCATATCTTGCATTTCTTCCCCAACAGATACAGGGAATATAATCTGATTTTCCATAAGGGCGGTTAACCGCAAGCAGGATATCCGCAATTTCTCTTCCAAGCGGAGTCTTGCGATAGATTGGCGGTTTGCAGATATATCCGTCCAAATAAATCTGGTTTGTTTTTGCGCTCTCCTCCAGCTGGTCCACAAACTCAATTTCTCTTGCAAATAAGGACAATACCAATCTGTTTTTTCTTTCCTCATGGCGATTGTAGGAACGGAACTGCCCGTTTACACAGATAAACATACCTATGTAGCTTTCGGTTACATCGAGCAGTCTTTCCGACACCATCACAGGTATGATATCAAAGCTTTCGCTTAGACGCTGCACGCGAACATCCACCATGTAAAACCCTTCCCCAAATATTTCATGACTATAGGTAAAATCACTGATTACCTCTCCCATCACCGTCACCTGATTGTTTTCAATTACCTTATCTGTCATTTTTGTTCTCCCTTCTTACACTTTAAGACTTTTTCCGGTAATACTATAATTAGCACATTACTATTTATACACTAATTATTCCCAAAATAACACTGAAAAGCATCGCAATCCTCGGCAGTATTTTCCTTGCATCGCCATGAAATAAGTGATATACTGTAACAGTTTGAAAATTCGACAGAAAGAAATATCAAAAATGGTAAACCTGAAATGTTTTTAGAAAGGCAAGGTTTTTATGAAGCAAAAAAGAGAAGATGTCAGAAATGTAGCAATTATAGCCCACGTCGATCACGGTAAAACCACACTGGTCGATGAACTGTTAAAACAAAGCGGTGTTTTCCGTGAGAATCAGGAAGTTGCAGAACGTGTCATGGATTCAAATGATATTGAGCGTGAACGTGGAATTACGATTCTCTCCAAGAATACAGCTGTCATGTACAAAAATACCAAGATTAATATTATCGACACTCCGGGACATGCTGATTTCGGTGGCGAGGTAGAACGTGTGTTAAAGATGGTTAACGGCGTTATCCTCGTTGTAGACGCTTTTGAAGGTGCAATGCCGCAGACCAAATTCGTGCTCCGCAAAGCATTAGAATTAAAGCTTCCGGTCATCGTATGTATCAATAAAATTGATCGTCCTGAAGCAAGACCTGATGAAGTGGTAGACGAAGTGTTGGAACTGTTTTTGGAGTTGGATGCAGACGATTCCCAGTTGGATTGTCCTTTTGTATTTGCCTCCGCAAAATCCGGTATCGCTTCTTTGGACGCTTCTGAACTTGGAACAGATATGGAGCCTTTGTTCGAGACAATCCTGGACTATATTCCCGCTCCCGAGGGAGACCCCGATGCAGGTACACAAGTGTTAATCAGTACCATCGACTACAACGAATACGTTGGTCGTATTGGTGTCGGCAAGGTTGACAATGGTGTCGTAAAGGTAAATCAGGATGTCGTAATCTGTAACCACCATGAGCCCGATAAACAGGTGAAAGTAAAAATCAGTAAACTTTATGAGTTTGATGGTCTGAACAAAGTGGAAGTCAAAGAAGCCGGAATCGGTTCCATTGTTGCCATTTCAGGTATCAGCGACATCCATATCGGAGATACACTATGCTCTCCCGACAATGTTGTTCCTATTCCTTTCCAGAAGATTAGTGAGCCCACCATCGCTATGCAGTTTATGGTAAATGACTCACCTCTTGCAGGTCAGGAAGGAAAATATATTACCAGCCGCCATCTGCGCGACAGATTGTTCCGCGAATTGAATACTGATGTATCTCTGCGTGTGGAGGAAACAGAGACCACAGAGTGCTTTAAAGTATCCGGGCGTGGTGAATTGCATTTGTCTGTTTTGATTGAGAATATGCGCCGTGAAGGTTATGAGTTTGCTGTAAGTAAAGCCGAGGTACTCTATCACACCGATGAAAACGGCAAAAAACTTGAGCCTATGGAGCTTGCATATATTGATGTTCCAAATGAATTTGCAGGTGCTGTTATCGAAAAATTAGGTCAGAGAAAAGGTGAACTTCGCAATATGGGTTCTATCTCCGGCGGAACCTACACCCGTCTGGAGTTTTCCATTCCCGCAAGAGGCTTAATCGGATACCGTGGCGAATTCATGACTGACACCAAGGGTAACGGTATTATCAACACAGTCTTTGACGGTTATGGTCCCTACAAGGGCGATATCCAGTATCGTAAGCTCGGTTCCCTGATTGCTTTTGAAGCGGGTGAGGCAATTACTTACGGTCTGTATAATGCTCAGGAACGTGGTCTTCTGTTTATTGGACCGGGTGAAAAGGTTTACTCCGGTATGGTAGTCGGTCAGACCGGTCGTAGCGAAGATATCGAGATTAATGTCTGCAAGAAGAAACAGTTGACAAATACCCGTTCTTCCAGTGCAGATGAGGCACTTCGTCTGACACCTCCCAAGGTGCTTTCCCTGGAACAGGCTTTGGATTTCATTGATACAGACGAGCTTTTGGAGGTAACACCGGACAGTCTTCGTATTCGAAAGAAAATTTTGGATCCCACACTCAGAAAACGTGCCGGGATGAAGAAATAAAAAAGCAATGGATGTAAAAAAAATCACTGGAAGTCAAATCTTCCGGTGATTTTTTCTTCTTTTATGGTAATTCTTCCCAGCCATTTCGAATGATAAGTTCCATAGGCTCCTCCACCACATCAATACGTTTTGTGACCTGTCCTTTTTGATTAATCACAAACGCACATCCTTTGTATACATGAACCATCGATGCTTCTCCATTATAAAGCAGCTCTTTTGCTTTTACAAAAACAGGTGATAGTCTCCCACTGACCAAGTGGCAGAAAAACAGTCTTCCATTCTTCGGCAAAATGTGAATATCATGCTGAGGCCGAATCGGGCA
>JAILPF010000109.1 GCA_024699575.1 Acetatifactor sp.
TACAAGCCCAAAAAGAACAGCGTTACAGCTATGAACAAAAATCCGATGAATGTATGAAAATATGATTTTAATTCTCTTTTATATATCGCAAACATATTATTCCGAAACCTCCTGTTCTTCCTGTGTCTCTTCCGTTTCCGGCTCCTCGCTTTGGCTTACATCCTCCGTCAGCTCCAGGAAAATATCCTCCAGAGATTTCTCTGTGTGCTCCATAGACACAATGGGCAGTCTGTTTTCTGCCATCGCATAGAACACCGCCTCCCTGATATCCGCATGTTCCTTCGCACGAACAGAAACCCTTGTGTATCCATCCGCGTCTTTTTCTTCCTCCGTCACTTCTTCGACTTCTTCTATCGCAAGGAGTGCATCCCGAATCGCATCGAATTCTCCACCGACTGAAAGCTTCAATTCCATGGATGTACTCATCAATTTCTTTAAGCCTTCCGGTGAATCACTGGCAACCAGTTTCCCGTGAGAAATAATCATGATATGGTCACATACAGCATTTACCTCAGACAAAATATGAGAGCTTAAGATAATTGTGTGATTTTTCCCCAACTCCTTAATCAGCTCTCTCATCTCTATAATCTGCTTCGGGTCCAGGCCTACCGTAGGTTCATCCAGAATCAGAACCTCCGGGTAACCGAGAATCGCCTGTGCAAGTCCCACTCTCTGTCTGTAGCCTTTTGAAAGGTTCTTAATCAATCGGGTCTTTTTATCTGTAATCTGCGTCATCTCCATGACGTCATCCACCTGTTTTTTGCGCTCCGCCTTCGGAACTTTTTTTAACTCTGCCGCAAATTTCAGGTATTCCTCCACCGTCATATCCATATAGACCGGTGGAAGCTCCGGCAGATAACCGATAGACTTTTTGGCTTTCTCCGGCTCCTTTTGTATATCTGCTCCATTAATGAAAACAGTACCCTCCGTTGCAGCCAGATATCCCGTAATGATATTCATTGTTGTAGATTTTCCGGCTCCGTTGGGGCCCAGGAACCCATAAATCTGACCCTTTTCCACACGAAAAGAAAGGTGATCCACAGCTAAGTGATCACCATATTTTTTCGTTAGATTCGTTACTTCAATCATGACAACCCATATCCTTTCCCAATCTTTTCTTGCAAATCTATCTTATGAAGGATATGTGTTCAAAAGGTGTTTTATTTGTGAAAATTCTGTGAACTACAGAAAGAGATATCCTAAGACAAACTGTGGCCCATACAAAAGAACAACCATGATAATTCCACAGATACCGCAGGATATCAACAGCGTTTTATCCGATAAAATCAGGTTCGTAGGATCAGCCTCCGCGCGTCCAAGAAATACCAGCAGAAGATATCTGACGACAATAAACAGCACAATGGGCACTGTATAAACCAGATTGGTTTTCTGCGAGATAGCCCACAGAGAGTAAAATACCATCGTAAGCCCTGCGCACGTAAAGACCATTCCGTTCAGAAAATTTATCTCATAGACTTCCAATACGTCCCTGGTCGCTCCCGCACCGTGGCTGTGTAACTCACCTCTGCGCTTTCCGAATGCCATAAACAACGATAACGACACAACTGTCAAAAACATCCAGTTTGATACACCGTCCTCCACGATGGTTCCTCCCACCAACACGCGCAGCACAAAACCAGCGGCAATACAAAAGCAATCAATCACAGCTTTCGTTTTCAGCCATTTTGAATACAGTATATTGTTGACTACATAAGCCAGTGCAAACGTCAAAGCGTAAACATTCACTACCAGTGCCAGTGCCAATCCAGTAGCCAGCAGACAGATGTGAAGCACCCACGCACTGGAAATTGCAAGGGCTCCCGATGCAATCGGACGTAACTTTTTTACCGCATGCCGTCTGTCATTCTCCACATCATTGATATCATTCAGCACATAGACCGCTGACGATATCAAACAGAAAGACAAGGTCAGCAATAGCGCCCGCAGAAGTTTATCCGGTTGGAACAGCTCCAGCGAAAACACAAGTGGCAAGAGAACAAACACATTCTTTAACCAGCTTTTTATCCTCATCTCTTTCAGACATATTCTGACTGATAAACCTTTCTTCATAAAGCTCTCCTAACTTTTTCCAATCCATCATGGTCTAATCTGATATACCCTAATCTCATAACCGGTCAATGCTCCGCGCATATATCGCCATATACTTCTCGACGCATACCACATGTTGGACACTTCCAGGAAATGTGCACTCGGTACCTCCACCGGATAGTACGCTATCATGGGATAATTTTCATCCAGCCTCCTGTAAAAATCCGCAACCCCGCCATACACTTCCGGATCTGCTGTCAGGAATAAATCACGTTGGGCTGACGACGTCATAACAAAGCGCTTATTACCACCGTATTTATATGTCGCAGGATCTGCATTATCAAACTCTGAAAAGGCACCGTAAAATCCTCCCGGGTCCAGCGGAGTGTTACAATCGTTTACCGTATTTGCATCTGTCACTCCCATGTCTGCAAAAGTCTGCTGCAAAGCAATGCGGCTGTCCGGTGCAAGGAATCTTCCGGTAGTTGCAACCGCACCGCCAAGCTGACCGGCAAGCGGCAGTAAAAAGAACAGCCCACACGCCACCCAAGTTGCTATCGAATTATTTTTCAATAAATTAGATATATCCTCAATGAGACAAATCGCTCCATGGCTTCCAAACAAGAGCACCACAGCATAAAGCGGCAACGTATAACGCTCCCAATGGATACTCAACATGGATATGGGGACAATATAGAGAAACAGACTCATCAAAATAATTGCGGTTCCTATCTCTTTTCGAAAAGCCTTCCACAGTCCATACAGACTGCTCAAAGTCAGAATCAGCCCCGCATGCACCCCGGTAGTCTTCAGATAGAAAAGCAATGTCTCACCAAAGTTCAAGCCGTCTGCACCCAGATGATATTGTTTATTCTGTCCTGCCATCACTTCGAGAACCGTTCTGTAATCAATCACGAGTACAGGCGATACTGCCAAAACCCCAAGTCCAACAAAAGCAATTGCCTGGCATCCTCTTTTTACAATAACAAACGGCTCTTTATAGTGTTTTACAATTACCGCCACTGCAATCATTGCACATCCATACGCACCCGGATACTTCTCACAAAACGCTAGCGCTGTAAAAAATGACATCCAAAACAGCCATGAGACAGTTGGCTTTTTTTGATAACACAAGGCTGCCCACAAAACACCCATGAGGAAAAATAAAAGCGGTATATCCGGTGTAATATAATGAGAATGTTCAATGAAGGATGGAAAAACCGCAAATAATGATGTTGCAAACAATGCCTGCTTCCTACCGAGAAAACGAGCTATCAGATATGCAAAAACAACCGTCCCCACACCGAATAAAGCAATCAATATGCGGGACGCTGTTGTAAACAACGCAAAATGTTCACTATAGTTCAATGCGAAATCTTCCTGTCCCTGTGGGGCAAAGTATAGTTCCTGTATCCCCATATAAAGTAACGTATTCAATTTAATTGTAACATGATTTGGTCTATAATAATCCCGCACCTCAAAGCTATGGTTCAGCGTATTTTGATACGCCTGCGCATAAATCAATCCTTCATCCGGGTGTAAATTACCATAAGGCATTCCCCAGTCCGCACCCACAATTCGAAAAAGCACTGCAACCGCCAAAATAAGCGCCAGCAACCAGCTCTGCCATTTCTCTATTTTTTCCTTTATTACCGTAAGCTTCATTCTTCTTCCTCCGACAACTTAACTCCTTTTATCTTTTCCCATATTGCAATAAAAGTCAATGGGAGTAATAAATAAAATGGCCATGAATAGCGGAATGACGACATCGGCGAAAGCAGCATAATGCCATATTGTGCAATGAGCGGCAAAAAGAGCGGGAAGCTTTCAGCAAGAAAACCTTTTTTTCTCCACGCTATAGCCAGTCCATATTGTAAAATCCAAGTGGAAAATCCGGACACAGCGAAGAGTCTCAAAAAAGGAGTTATCCTCCAAAAATCAGAGCTGCACAGGCTCTCATAATACTTTTCCAAAGACGGTATATGCACAATGCTTTTTCGCTCCAATGGTTCTACAAATTGTTCCGGTGCATAGTTATCGTACATGACATAGGAGAATCCATAATAGCCGGGATACCAGTATCCCAGGGTATTAGACAAAAACGCTGTCAAATATTCCTTTGTAAACTGGATTCCTGTCTTTCCATAAAATTTCCAAAATGCAAGCGGATCCTCCTCATAACGTGCAGAATAAAAACAGCTTTTTGCGGGATCGGCGATGAACGGATCATAGATTCTTCCATTCGCCGAGTCCATCCAATGCAGATCGTCTATATAATATGCCATTAATTGAGTCTGTTCTTCTGTCAGTTCATCTGCCTTTACAATTGCCACACGTTGCAATTGTTGAATAGGAATGCACAATGCCTCTCTCACCTGTCCCTGCTCAATTCCCAGTGCATGAAAAACCGGTCCCGTATATATTTTAAACAAAACAACCGGGAGCATGATAATTGCAATCAGCCCAAGATATGCTTTCACTTTTTTCATCCGGCCAATGCGAAGCAATCCCAGAATGGCAAAGCAAAAAATATAAATGTGAATACCATTGTTTCGGAAAGCGCACATCAAAAAACTAACAATCGGCAAAAAAACCAGATTACTTTTTCTCTCCATATATTCCGGTGATTCGGTCACAATCTCTGCAAAATGACACGCAAACAAAACCAGAAACGCTGCATGCAAAGTATCCTTAACCATCGTCACGGAAAGGCATACATTCACAAACCAAAAAGCAGAGAAAAATGCAGTCATCAAAATGATAATCCACGGTAATCTTTTTTTCTTTAACAGAGTAACCATACGCGCGAGAGCATAGCTCAAAGTAATCATCTGTACAAGCGACAATAATCCCAAGCCGAACTCATAACTTGAAAAAAGTGAGTCTCCCAGTCTCATAAACACTCGAATCAGCCAGGTGTGCAGGACGGGATGATGATTATTGATAATTTTACCAAGGGCATTGTCTACTTGCGTTATCATATCGTACGACAATACTCCCGGATAAAATATAAGATATGCCGGTATCCACGACACAAAAATAAATGCCCAGGTAATCAAGAGGAATTTACGGTTTCCCATTTTATTAATGCATTGGGATATCCGTCCATTTCCCTTATGCCAAGGCATGCGTGGCAACAGATAAAAAAGGGCAATATTTACTACAGCACATACCACAAAGCACACAGCAAACGGGACAAGCTGTGACCTATGAAAGGCAATCTCCTGTGACTCTATCATTGGTCCTGCTATTGTATATGCAATGCTATAAAAAAAAGCGAGGAAGATAGAAAAAAATATATTAGTCATTCTATTTCTCCATATTTGATTCAAAACTTTCTTCCTCGTAGTATAACATATATTGCATGACGATGCTACGTCTTTATATCAGTTTTCACACGGAAGGAACTGGTGCGTATAAATCATACTATACTCACCTTCCGCCTCATACACTGTCTGTTCTTCCGTTCCCACATTTTCTCCACACACCCAGTAAGAACCATCCATCTTTTGAACCACTGTGTTACTTAAAAAATACGGATAAACATCCCCGAATTCCTCTATAACATTATGCTCCATGTCATACTTTTTCTTTCCACTCCAAACCTCAGGATAATCTTCTCCGGTAATCTGCGGATAACCATCCACCTTCAGATTCGTCCATACCATCACAACTTCTTCTGCAACTTTAGTCGGTTTCGCCACT
>JAILPF010000237.1 GCA_024699575.1 Acetatifactor sp.
AGATGTACCAATTCGCGAAGTGGTACAATGAAAACGGATACCATGTGGTGGCACCGGATTTGCGTTGCCAGGGAGAGAGTGAAGGGGACTTCATCGGTATGGGCTGGACGGATCATTTTGACTGTAGACTTTGGCTGGACCATATTCTGGAGGAGGACCCGGATGCACAGATTGTACTGCATGGACAGTCTATGGGGGCAAGCACTGCATTGATGATGTCCGGTGATGAAGAACTTTCGGAGAATGTGAAAGCGGTGGTATCGGATTGCGCGTATACGGACGCATACTCGATGTTTGGAAATAAGATTACGGAGTGGTTTCATTTACCGCCGTTTCCATTTGTGGATTCCGCCTGCCTGATGCTAAAGCTACGGGGCGGATATGACTTAAAGAATGCTTCAGCTGTTGACGCAGTGCGCAGGAGTACTACGCCAATTCTGTTTATTCATGGTGACGAGGATGCAATGATAGATGTGTCCATGGTATATGAGTTGTTTATGGCTACTCCCTGCAGGAAAGATTTACTGATTGTAGAAGGAGCGGGTCATGCACAGGCTCAGGATAAAGACCCCGAGAGATACTATGGAATGATTACGGAATTTTTGCAGGATTTTATCGAAGAATGAGGATGATATATGAGAATTATCAAAGACACTACGCCTCTGGCGGACGGATTCAGGATGCCGGGAGAGTTTGAACCGCACGAGGGATGTATTATGATTTTCCCGGAGCGTTCCGATTCCTGGCAGTACGGAGGATATGCGGCAAGAAAGGCTTTTGTGGAGATTGCGGGAGCAATTGCTGAATCTGAAAAGGTCACGGTCTGTGCGAGTGCAAAACAGTATGACAATGCCAGGGCGCTTTTGCCGGAAGCTATCCGGGTGGTGGAGATGTCCAACAATGATGCCTGGGCAAGAGATTATTGCCCTACCTTTGTCACCAACGATAAAGGGGTAATCAGAGGCATTGATTGGGGATTTAACGCCTGGGGCGGTTTGGAGGACGGATTGTACTTCCCATGGGACAAAGACAATGCCATGGCGAGAAAACTATGTGACCTGATGGATAAGGATGTGTATGACCACCGTGATTTTATTTTGGAAGGTGGTTCTATTCATGTGGACGGTGAAGGTACCTGTCTTGTTACCGAAGCCTGTCTGTTGAGCAAGGGGCGTAACCCACAGCTTTCCAGGGAACAGATTGAACAGCAACTGAGAGAATATCTGAATGTATCCACGATTATCTGGCTGCCTTGTGGAATATACCAGGATGAGACCAATGAACATGTGGATAACATTTGTGCATTTACGGCACCGGGAGAGGTGGTGCTTGCATGGACGGATAATCAGGAGGATGTACAATATGAGATGTCGCTTGCCTGCCTGAGAGTACTGGAGCAAGCCAGAGATGCAAAAGGAAGAAAACTAAAGGTTCATAAGCTGCCGCTGCCGGAACCGGTGTGCATTACTAAAGAAGAGTGTAAAGGCTTGGATCTGTGCTGGGATGAGCCTACCAGAGTGCCGGGTGAACGTCTTGCCGCGTCCTATGTGAACTTTTATATTGCAAATAAACATATCGTCATGCCGGGATTTGGTGATCCGGCAGATGAAAAGGCAAAGAACATCTTGCAGGAACTGTTCCCTACAAGAGAGATTGTTCAGATTTATGCAAGAGATATTTTAATTGGAGGCGGTAACATACACTGCATTACACAGCAGATACCGTCGGAAAGGTTATAGAAATGAAACAAGTGACAGTTGCGTCAGTCCAGATGTACTGCAACAGAAGCAGAGAAGATAATATTAAGAGAGCTGATGAACTTGTGAGAGAAGCAGCCACAAAAGGGGCACAAGTGATTTTGCTTCCAGAACTGTTTGAGACATGGTATTTTTGCCAGGAGAGAAACTATGATTCCTATGGATTAGCGACGAGCGTGTCAGATAATCCGGCTGTCGCACATTTCTCTGAGTTGGCAAAGGAATTGGAAGTCGTATTGCCAATCAGTTTTTTTGAAAAAGACAATAATGTCACATATAATTCTGTGGCAATGATTAATGCCGATGGAAACATACTTGGGGTATATCGTAAGACGCATATCCCGGACGATCATTTTTACCAGGAGAAATTTTATTTTACGCCCGGCGACACAGGCTTTAAAGTGTGGGATACTGCCTATGGAAAAATCGGTGTGGGTATCTGCTGGGATCAGTGGTTCCCTGAGACTGCGAGATGCATGGCGATTGATGGCGCACAGCTGCTTCTGTATCCGACTGCAATCGGTTCTGAACCAATCATAGATTGTGACAGCATGCCCCACTGGCGAAGATGCATGCAGGGTCATGCGGCAGCCAACGTGATTCCTGTGGTAGCAGCCAACAGAATCGGTGCAGAAAAAGTGATCCCTACGGTTGAGAATAATATGCAGAATTCGGAACTTGTATTTTACGGATCCTCTTTTATTACCGATGAGACAGGGGAAGTGCTGGAGGATGCCGGCAGAGATGAGGAGAAAGTGCTGCTTCATACTTTTGACCTGGACGAGATTGAGAAAATGCGTTTCAGCTGGGGATTGTTTAGAGACAGAAGACCGGATATGTACAAGCGAATTGCGGAGTAAAAAGAAAAGAGTTTTGGAAGTCACTAAGGTCAGTGAGCCAAAACTCTTTTAAACTTTTAATATGCATAACAATGGATAGTTTAAAACTTTATGCCCGATTGGATGGGTTGCCGTTCGTTTTTCTTAAGCGTATGCGCTCTTTTTTCATAATATAATGCTCCAGACCGACAACGGAATTATTCAGACGACAGCCGTAAACGGTATGACCGTGTTCAATCTCCTGAGAGCGAACTACAATGCCGCACAGATGAAATTCAAACTCTTCATCCAGCTCTTCCACATAATCTTTCAGTACCAGATTGATGACAGAATTTTCCTTTAATTCCAAAGTGTTTGGACAGGTGATAGCAAAACCATTAATGCTCACATCCTTGAGCAATACTTCGACCGGCACTTTGCCGGGAGCAGGGCTTATAGCTGTGGGGAGTCCGACATAGCAACGGTAATAACCACGGCGATTATAAATCTTGCCCTCCTCGGAAGAAGCAATATTGTAACAGAAGGTATTATCTGCTTTTTTCATGGGAGTAATGGTAACATCCTCGAAAAGTTGAGGCTTTTCGTTGATAAAAACAGCCAAAAGATCTACTGTAATATTGTTACCCTTAAAGGATATAATTTTTTCATCCTGAAAAATGGCATCGGCCAAAACCAAATGCTTTTTCGGAAAAACATCTTGAATGTGAGAGTCGAAACTTAAATGTTCGCCGTTGACATTTACCATAAATGTAACAGCTGTTCCGGCAGATAAATCGTCGATACGCATAAGACACCCCTTTTTTTAGATTGAACAAAATGATAAAAATCGCTATTTTCAGCATAGCATAAACAATAAAAAAAAGCAAAAAAAATATGGAAAATGAATGAAGAATTGTTTAAAATAAGAGTTACAAGATATCATTATATGGAAATGAGGGTAATCATGGCAAATTTTAAAGAAAAATATCTTGCTGGTGAAATTGCTTTTGAGGAGATTGATGAATATAGTTATCAATGGGGAATGAGTGACGATGAGAGAACACTGGCTGAATACCTTGGGCTGAATGCTGAGGAAGAGGATGCATGGGTCAGTGTGAGCGAAGACGCATTGAGGGAATTATTGGATGCGCAACGCAATCAATAATTTCTTCGGAATGGAGAGTAAATTGAGGATAGAACGAGTAGATGAAAAAACTGTAAAATGTTTTTTGTCCAATGAAGAATTGGAAGAGTACGATATTGACTATAAAGATTTTATTATGCGAAGTGATAAAGCACGGGAAGTGGTTCAGGAGATTATGGAGCAGGCTGAAATAGAAGTTGGATACAAGCCGCCCCAGTTTGCTTTTGACCTGCAGATTATGATGGTACCTGAGCAGGGCATGGTTCTTACATTGTCTGAGAAAGATCCTATGGATGCATTGGACAATAATCAAATTATGGAATACTTAAAGGGCATGAAAGAGATGCTGACAAAGGCAAAAGAGAAGCTTGCCTCCCGCTCCGGGCAGAGTGCGGAAGTTGCACAGGGAGAACCCCACAAGGAGAAACCTAAGAAAGCACCGGTACAAATAAATCAGCCCCAGGAAGCAATGTTTGCTTTTGACACGTTGAGTGATGTGATTGATTATGCCCGCGTGATACCGCAGAATCTACGCGTAAAAAGTACACTGTTTCGGGTAGGGGAAGAGTATTACCTCTACTTGCAGAAAGGGACTGCGGCTTACAAGCGATACAGTAAAGCCTGCATTCAGGCCATGGAGTTTGGCAGACTTTATACAGCGGAGGAGGACCGCATACGTTATGTAAAGGAGCATGGGGAAGTGGTCATCCCGGATCATGCGATAAAGAAGTTAACATTATAGAGATAGAGACAGCTTTGGAGGTTTTTGTATGCGTATATGTTTGGAAAATGATGTGTGGAGTGCTGAAATAGACAGTTTTGGTGCGGAATTGAAATCTCTGATAAGAAAACAGGATAGTCAGGAGTTTCTCTGGGAAGCAGACCCGGCATACTGGGGCAAAACTTCTCCGATTTTGTTCCCTTTTATCGGCAAACTGGAGGGAGAGTGTTATCGGTACCAGGGTGCTACTTATCAAATGACTAAGCATGGCTTTGCCAGAGATAAGGATTATAAAATTACGGTACAGGAAACAGACAGAGTAGTGCTCTCTATTGAGGATGATGAGCAGACTCTTGAAAAATATCCTTTCCCCTTCCTGCTGGAAGTGGAATACCGACTTTTGGAAAATGGTATCGCAGAGAGATGGCATCTGCACAATACAGGAGATGAGACCATGTATTTTTCCATGGGAGGGCATCCGGCATTCGCGTGTCCCCTGATTAAAAATGGGGTCAGAACCGGCAGGAGAACAGATTGTGCAGTGAAGGTGTACGGTATTACCGGGGATAAACTACAGTCATCCGCAATTGATATGAATACAGGACTTCTCTCCGGAGAGGGATGCATTGTGGAGACTAAGCAGGGTGCGTTTCCGATTGTCGAGCACATGTTTGACAAGGATGCGCTTGTGATTGAGAGTCAGGGAGTGACAGCTGTTGGACTTCTGGATGAAAACGGAGTAGAATACGCCAGAGTGGAAGCACCTGACTGCCCTGTGTGGGGAATCTGGTCCATGCCCACATCCGATGCTTCTTACATTTGTATTGAACCCTGGTGGGGAATCTGTGACAGAGCAGGATATGAAGGAACATTGGAGGAGCGTCCCTACACCAACCGCCTGGAGCGGGGAAAGGTTTGGACAACAGGTTTTGATATTATCCTTGACAAATCTGTGTAGGATGAACTACAATCACATACATAATTGAAATTGGCAATGAAAAGGACTAGTACAAGTTGGAAACACTCCAGAGAGAGGGCGTGACACGCAAGACGTGTGGCTGAGAGGCCCTTGTGCGAAAGATTTGGAACCTGCCTTGGAGCTCTGTATGAAAATACAGCGTATAGCCGGCGTTAACGGAGATGAGCAGGGTGCACATTGCACCAATTAGGGTGGTACCGCCGAGCCTTCGGTCCCTTGACAGGGATTGAAGACTCGGCGATTTTAGTGAAGGAGAAAAGACAATGGCAGACAAAAAAATGGTAGAAGCGATTACATCAATGGATGTAGATTTTGCCCAGTGGTACACAGATGTTGTGCTGAAAGCAGAGTTGATTGATTACACCAGTGTGAAGGGATGCATGGTAATCAAACCGGCAGGCTATGCAATCTGGGAGTTAATTCAGAAACAGCTGGATGCAAAATTCAAAGAGACAGGCGTGGAAAATGTATATCTTCCTATGTTTATTCCGGAATCTTTGTTACAGAAGGAGAAGGACCATGTAGAAGGATTTGCCCCTGAAGTTGCATGGGTAACTCACGGTGGATTAAATGAGTTGCAGGAGCGTTTGTGCGTTCGTCCTACCTCTGAGACATTATTCTGTGATTTTTATAAAAATGATATTCAATCCTACAGAGATCTTCCGAAGGTTTACAATCAATGGTGCTCTGTAGTACGTTGGGAGAAAGAGACCAGACCGTTCCTTCGATCCAGAGAATTTTTGTGGCAGGAAGGACATACTGCACACGCAACAGCAGAGGAAGCAGAGGCAAGAACTATCCAGATGCTCAATGTATACGCTGATTTCTGTGAGCAGGTTCTGGCAATCCCTGTTATTAAAGGACAGAAGACTGAGAAAGAGAAATTTGCAGGTGCGGTTGCAACCTATACAATCGAAGCGCTGATGCATGACGGAAAAGCTTTGCAGTCAGGAACCAGTCATAACTTTGGTGATGGATTTGCAAAAGCTTTTGGCATTCAGTTTGCTGATAAAGACAATACACTGAAGTATGTAAACCAGACTTCCTGGGGAATGACTACCCGTTTGATTGGAGCAATCATCATGGTACATGGCGATAACGAGGGTCTTGTGATGCCTCCCAAGGTAGCTCCCGTTCAGGTATGCATCGTTCCTATTCAGCAGAAAAAAGAAGGCGTACTGGATAAAGCATATGAACTTCGTGACAGACTGATGAGCAACTTTAGAGTGAAAGTTGATGATTCCGATAAATCTCCCGGATGGAAGTTCGCTGAGGCTGAGATGAGAGGTTATCCTCTTCGTGTGGAAATCGGACCTAAAGATATTGAAGCTGGCAAATGCGTTATCTGCCGCCGTGATACCAGAGAGAAAATTGAGGTATCTTTAGATGAACTGGAGAGCAAAGTGGCAGAGCTTTTGGATACCGTACAGCGTGAGATGCTTGAAAGAGCAAGGGCACATAGAGATGCTCACACTTATACAGCTACCAATATGGATGAGTTTGAGAAACTGTTTACTGAAAAATCCGGCTTTGTAAAAGCAATGTGGTGCGGATGCCAGGAGTGCGAGGACAAGATTAAGGAGAAACTCAGTGTAACAAGCCGTTGCATGCCTTTTGAACAGGAAAAGATT
>JAILPF010000314.1 GCA_024699575.1 Acetatifactor sp.
CGGCAGATTTCCTACAAAAGACCAAAGAAACAATTAAATATGGAGCTGATTGCTATATAGCCGAGAAAGGGCTGTGTATCAATCTTGATTTAGTACCGTTTTAGGGAAAGGAAGGTTTTATGAGCAAGGTAAATCTTGAAGAGTTTGCAGGTGGTGCCCTGCAGGAGAAATTTGATGATGCCATGGAGAAAGTGCTTACCAATCTGATGGATCCGAACACTCCATGGAAGAACAAGAGAAAGATATCCATTGAGGTTACGTTTGAGCAGACCGAAGACAGGAATGATACTGCAGTGAATGTATCCGTGGTTGCCAAGTTGGCACCGGTGAAACCGATCGCTACCAGAATGGCCATTGGTAAGGATTTGAAGTCTGGCAAAGTATTCGCTGAGGAATACGGCAGTCAGATTAAAGGTCAGATGACCCTTGATGATTACGGTAAGCAGCAGACGGTTATAGGTGAAGATGTTGTGGACACTGAGACCGGAGAAGTAGTTGATAATGTGGTTGATTTGAGAGCAAAACAGGCATAAGGAGGATGTGAAGATGATCAAGGAAGCATTGGAATATGTTGTAGGGCTGAAAAAGCCTGAAATTGTGGAAGTCGGTGGACAGACTTATTCGGACAAAAGCCTTAGTCGTATCTGTCATAATCCTAAGGCAGATAGCATTGAAATGAGGACGCTGACAAGCCTTGTGGAGTACATAAAGGCAAACATTGATACTATGGCAGATAAAATGCTTGTTCATGTAGTAAGTCCTACGGAAGTAAGGTTGTATTCGCAGTTGGATGCAGATCGCAAACGTGAGTATGTGGTTACGGTTAAGGCACAGATTCCGGAGTTTTCCTATGGCAGGTACATGGATAATGAAAGTTTTATCATCGCCTTGCAGTCTAAGTTCATTCCAAACAGTGACACTGATTTGCTTTTGAAGTTCGCTGGTACCGTAGAAAATGGAACAGTTGCTGAGTATGGAGATGATGGAGTCAGCCAGAAAGCAACGATCAAGACCGGTATTGCATCCAAGGGAGATGCAATTGTTCCTAATCCTGTGAAGTTGAGACCGTTCAGAACCTTCGTAGAGGTTGAACAGCCGGAGAGCTCTTTTGTATTCCGTATGCGTGATGATGGTAGCCGTGGTGTTGAATGTGCAATCTTTGAAGCGGACGGTGGAGCATGGAAGAATGCTGCAATGGCAAACATCAAAGATTATTTACAGTTTGAACTGGCAGAATTGAAAGAACAGTTTACTGTTATTTCTTAAATCTATGATCAATGCGCCTGCCTGTTGGTGGGCGCAGAAAGGAAACTATGAATAAAGTTATTTTAATAGGTAGGCTTACAAGGGATCCTGAGGTCAGATATACCAGTGGGGAAAACCCAACAGCAATAGCGAGATATACACTGGCGATTGACCGCAAATTCAAGAAGGATGGAGAACCATCAGCAGATTTTATTAACTGTGTGGCTTTCGGCAAGAACGGTGAGTTTGCAGAAAAATATCTGCGTAAGGGAGTAAAGATTGCTATGGTTGGGCGTATTCAGACCGGTAGTTACACCAATAAGGACGGACAGAAGGTGTACACCACGGATGTAGTAGTTGAGGAACATGAATTTGCTGAGAGCAAGAATGCTTCCGGGGAAAATAGTGGAAGCAATGGCGGTGGATATATCGGACAGCAGTCTGGAAGCGTGAATGAAGGCTTCATGAATATCCCGGACGGCATCGATGAGGAACTACCATTCAACTAGGAGGGAATACATGGAAAAGCAAAAGCCTTCTGAGGTGATTGAGGAATTCCTTTCATTTTTGGATCAGTCAAACATAGAACATGATGATTGCATGAAGATTGTGGACATGTGTGGAAAGAGAAATATTGACTATCTACATGATATGGAATTTGCAAAAGATAAAGGTGAGCGGAACCGGATAGCCACAAAGATCCATAACAACCAAAAGCAAAGGCGTTATGCAAAAAACAGAGCGTTGGAATTAGAGAAGGTTGCATTGTTCGTCAACGATAAGTGCAATAAATCCTTTATCAGTGCTTTGAAAAGGTTATTAAAAGAACAGAAAGACAAAGAAAAGTATCTCGAGGGTGACAAAGAATATATCAGAAGGGCAGGTGATGAATCGTGATTATATTGGAAGACAAAGCACAGCAGGATAAAAAGCACCTGGAGAAGCACCGCTGCCTAGAAGAGTTGGTGATTGAGACTATCCGTGTTCCTTTGCCGGTAGGTGATTATGTCTTGATGAATGAGAAGATCCATGACGTAATTGACCGCAAACATGGTAGAAAGAAAGTTGTTGGCAAGGAAATGGTTACCCTTAAGAATGGCAAAGAGGTTGAGCGTAATGTGTATGAGTACGGAGTGGATCTCAAGAAGATGGATTTTGTCGGGACTTATGATATATGCGTAGACACCAAAAATTCCATTGAAGAGCTACTGGATGACATCATAGGTAAACAGCATGAGCGGTTCCGGGATGAATGCATTTTTGCGCAGAATAACGGCATTAAGTTGTATATCTTGGTAGAGAACCAAGGCGGTTTAATCAAATATACCAAGGATATATTTAACCAAACTGTCAGAAGTCTTGATCAACTTTTCGCTTGGAAAAATCCTAGGCTGTTCATCATGCAGAATTCTGATCAGATCATCGGATATTACAAGAACGGCAGACCGCGCTATAAAAGGATCCAGAAGTACCCGAGAGCGACACGGGGCGAAACATTAGCTAAGGCGTGTTGTACCATGCACGAAAAGTATGGTGTGGAGTTTAGGTTCTGTACGCCTGAGGAATCAGCAGAAAAAATTCTATCTATATTAATGAAGCAGGAGGAATAAAAATTGGCAGGCAAACCAAGAAAGCGGATTGATTACGCTGGGTGGGCTGTTGACATTTTCTCCAATGATATCAAGATTGACAAATTGCTTGATGCGCAGGGATGGATAGGCTTTGGGGTCTATTTCTTTCTCTGCCAGATGGCATTTGGAAGCGACGGGTACTTCTACGAATGGTGCTACGACTTATGTGCATCGACCGCAAGGAAGATGGGCGGGGGCGTTGGTGCTGGTACGGTTAAGGAAACCGTGGACTACTGCTTGCAGATTGGTCTTTTTGATAAGGGGCTGTTTGACAGGTGGGGAGTGCTTACCAGTAGAGGTATCCAAAAAAGTTATCTTGTGGTCCTGAAATCGAAGAATCGAAAGGGAACAGAGATAATCAGAGA
>JAILPF010000319.1 GCA_024699575.1 Acetatifactor sp.
GATTTTGAATTTAAAAGCCGGAATATAGATTCAATAGAGAATAATAGTATTTGTACAGTAGAAAATACCAATGCATTAATGGAAAGTGCACCCAAAACCATCAAAAAAATCCTTATTAATGATTTTTTTGTCGATTTGTAATTCGCTCTCTGTCGGGGGGCTAAGTGAAAATAACCGGCAGGGTAATCGCAGCAGCAGTCCCGACGCCGAGTGTGCTTGAGTAGGCAATGCCGTACTCATTTCCGAAAAATAGTTTGATTCTTTGATCCACATTGCGGATGCCGTAACCGTTGGTTTCGACGGTGAGGATGTTCCGCAATGTTTTTTCGTCCATTCCACATCCGTTATCTTCCACACAGATTTTGATACAATTCTCCACTTCCCGCAAAGAGATATGAATTTCCCCAACCGTATCCTCCGTATTATCCCGATGACTGATTCCGTGTAAAATCGCATTCTCCACAAGGGGTTGAACAATGAGTGTGATAGCCTTGCATGGAAAGAGACTTTCATCCACATCGTAGGTTACCTCAAAGGAGAAGGAGTGCAGCATTTTCTGGATTTCGATGTAGGAGACCGTGTTGCGCCACTCATCGGCGATGGTGGTGGTATTGTGCCCTTTATTCAGGGTAGTGCGGTAAAAGGTGGATAATTGCAGGGCAATATTGCTGATTTCCGGCTGCTCAGCCCGGATGGCTTTCCCGTTTATCATGGACAGACAGTTGTACAAAAAGTGTGGATTGATCTGGGACTGTAACATTTGCAGTCGGTATTCCTGTTTGGCAAGCTTGTTGACATAGAGCTCGGCGATGGTGTTTTCCAGACGACCGGCCATCTGTCCAAAGGTACGGATGAGATTCGAGATTTCGTCGTTGCTGTTGCTTTGAACGGTTACCACGAAGTTGTCCGCCTGAATCTGTTCCATGTTGTGGGAGAGACTCTCTAAGGGCTGCGTCAGATGACGGCTTAATCTGGCTCCCAAAAACCCGGAGGATCCGATACACAAAAGTACCATGCCCAGAATTACAGGAAGGAAAGAATTGGCACTTCCGGTGACATATTCCAGAGGACGGTAAATCACAATGGTCCACCCGTATACGTTCTTGTTGATGCTTTGACGGAAGAACTTTTCTCCCACATTCAGCATCATAGTTTCCTGCAGAGAATTTTCAAACAGATGATAACCCGGGTCTTTGCTCAGTGAGGAGTAATCAAAAATCAATTCGCCCCCTGCGTCATAAATTCCCAAAGCATAATCGTCTTCGAACAGTGTCTTGTAGTCTGCGAACGCCGTGTCATAGGGCAGGGAGAGGATCATCACGTTTTTGTAAAAGTGGCAGGGAATCAAATAGACTAATTTCAACTGTTTCAGAGTATTATCGCAGAGAAAGAAAGGCTTCTGGGCAGAAATCGCCTGGGAGTACCACTCGTATTCCTCCAATTCGGAAAGAGGCTTTAAAGTGGTGCCGTGTGGATACAGGTTCGTGCTTGTATAGAGGGTTATGCTCTCAATCTCCGGATGCATGGCTTGAATCAATAAGAATTTAGAGTCAAAGGTCTCCCTGTTGGCAAGAAACATATCATAGTTGTTTTTGTATTCCATGTCCACCGCCTGCTGAATGGCTTCATCCCAGGCGAGAGTTGTGATAATGCTCTCCTGCAGGGAGAGGTAGTGGTTTAAGGTAGAATTGGTCTGCTCCAAAATATTGCTGATATATACCTTCTCATGGGATACCAATTGCTTTCTGGACTGGACGGTACAAAAGATTCCCAGGATGATAACCGGAATCAGACTTAACGTGAAACACAGAATCAGTATCTTATTGCGAAATTTCAAATTTTGATACCAGCTATATTGGGACCTCATAGATATTAAATCTCCTTATTTCTCATCTTCTCAGGGGTTTTTCCATAGTATTCATGAAAACTTTTTATGAAGTAGGAATTGTTGTGAAACCCGACGGCACAGCCGATATCAGCGATTTTCATATTGGTCTTTTGCAACAACTCTTTTGCCTTCTCCATGCGGACAGTTTTGATGTATTTATTGATTCCGTGACCGGTCTGGGTCTTGAAAATGCGGCTTAAGTAGCTTGTGTTCAGATAGACCTGATCTGCCAGAGAGTTTAAGGAGATATCCTCGTCATAGTGAGTATTGATATATTGCTTTACCAGTTGTACAGCATGGCGGGTGTTGTCTTCTTTATCCGACTGAGAAGTCTTAAGCGTGTTGACAGCGGTGGCGATGGTTCGCTCAATGGTTTTGATGGAGGAACAGGAGAAAATCTCCTCAATCGCACTCAGAAGCTCCGGGCACTGCCTGTTGCGATAGAGCATCTGCAAAAGCTTTGAG
>JAILPF010000437.1 GCA_024699575.1 Acetatifactor sp.
TATGTGTGCAGGAAACTATTGTTGGACTTTATGAAAAAGAACGGTATTGAATAAACGATGGAGCCTGTTCCTTGAGGAGGTATGAGATGACAGAGTTTTATGAACCAATGTTATATATGTGTACGCCAGATTTCCCGAACACTATGGGGTGACAGTGACTCTTACAGAACCGATAGATGGAATTATTCTGCGAGAGGTTGTGGAAGAGCTTCGGGAACGGTTCCCCTACTTCTATGTCAGGTCGCAGGCAGAGGGGGAGGATTTGCTTCCGAAAGCAAATTCGCTTCCGATGACAGTCCGGAATACGTGGGACCCCATTCGTCTGTGCTCTAAGGAAGCAAACTATCATTTGGGCGCCTTTAAATACGAAGGGAAGCGTCTTGCCTTTGAGATTTCCCACTCCTTAACAGACGGTGCAGGTGTTCTGCCTTATATCAAGAGTGTGTTGTATCTTTATCTTAGTCGAAAGACAGGGCAGAAATTTGATCCGACAGGGTTTCGGTTACCGGGAAGTATCATTCCTGAGTCCGAGGTTGGAAATCCCTTTGCTGAACTGGATATCGATGCAGCAGAGAAGCCACTGTATGAGACGAAAACTGTCCATGATTTTTACAGGCTCAATACCGGTGAGAAAAAGCATAATCGTTTTACTTATCTGATTCTTCCGCAGGAGCAGGTGATGAGATACTGTAGTGATAATGATGGCAGCCCGAATGTGTTGCTATCGGTACTTCTATCGAGAGCAGTGCGACGTGTTAATCCGCAGAGTGACAAGACAGTAAGTGTTTTCGTAGTCATCGACCATAAAGCAATCCTTGGTAATCGGGATAATTACCGGATGTTTGCAAATATTGCGGAACTGGACTTCCCGAGGGAGAGAGATTTGAGTAACATTATGAAGGCATGTACGATTGCCCGGGGACAGATTATGTTACAGGCACAGCCGGAGAACTCACTTTGGGCAATGAAACAGCGAAAAATGTCTTATTTGCAGCTCGCACAGATGCCGTTACAAATGAAATTGGAGCTCATCGCCAAATCTGCCGGAAGTCCGAGATGGAGTATTGGTGTATCTTATGCCAATAGCAGAAGCTTTGGACCTTTGGACCCGTATATCGAGGAGCTATCTTTCCTCAGCGAACCGGGAGTGACGGATATGCTATGTGAGGTTGCCTGCATTAATCAACACTTTTTTCTGGCTGTCGCTCAGAATTTTTCATCGGAAGAATATCTGGACGCTTTTCTCGATGAACTGTCGGAGACCGGAATATCGTACGAAGTGAAGCGAAAAGAAGATATCAGACTATGTGGAGTCGAAAACCCGAATGCAACATAAGGAGAAAGATTATGCAGTTGAATTTGAACCGCATTGAGTTTGTCGTAACACTTGCATGCACAGGCAGCTGCAAGCATTGCTCAGAGGGAGAGCACACGGGCTGTGGCGGGCATATCGATGCAGATGTGGCTACTGAGTCAATTGAAAAGGTGTGTGCAAATTATAAGATAGAATCCTTGATGACTTTTGGAGGAGAGCCGCTTTTATATCCTGAGGTTGTCTGCAAAATACATAAAACAGCCAAAAGGATGGGCATTTCGCAAAGAGATTTGATTACGAACGGTTTCTTTTCCAAGGACAAAAAACGCATAGAAGAGGTAGTGAAGGCGCTGGAAGAAAGCGGTGTGTGCAAGTTACTCTTATCGGTGGATGCATTTCATCAAGAGACCATTCCGCTGGAGCCGGTTAAATATTTTGCAGAATGTGTGAAAAAAACGTCGATACATATGAAACTCAGTCCTGCATGGCTTGTGAGTGAGACAGATGATAATCCATACAATATTAAGACAAGGGAAGTGTTAAAGGAATTCGAATATCTGGACATTCCGGTAGGCTCAGGCAACATTGTTTTTCCCGGAGGGAATGCGCTGAAATATCTCGGTGAATATTTTGACCGGGACAAAGAATACACAAGCCCCTATGACGAGGACCCGAACGATGTCAGAACCTTATGTTTTTCACCGAACGGGGATGTACTTAAGGGGAATGTGTATGAAAAGGATATTTTGGATATCATAAAAACATATCAACCTTAATACATCCGGTGATTTGGATGGAGATGGATTCATTCAGAAACTATGAGGGGCACAGTGGTATCTTCACAAGAAAGAAGAGAGATTACTTCAAAGGTAAAGAGAGAAACAAGGCGGTGTTTGTAGAAGTGCAGGACAGGCGTTCAGATTTATGTTGCGATTATGCAACGTAGGTCATATGTGACCGCAAATTCATTATTCTATTAAAGAGTCAACGGGTGCAGCAATTTGGAATGACCCAAATGCCGATTATGTTTTACTGAGTCAATGGATATAGTGTGTGAGAATGACTCAGATATCGTATTTGTTCCAATGAGTCAACTGGAATGGCAGTTGGGTATGACTCAAATACCTTTTTGGCTTGAATAAGTCAAAATGTAGACGCAATGTGATTGACTGCATATTGAAAAACTATAAAAAGAGTCAATGAAAGGGTAAAAGACAAGTTGCATTT
>JAILPF010000362.1 GCA_024699575.1 Acetatifactor sp.
ACAGCCGATAGCGGCAACTCCGTTGCCGATGATAACGTGACTAGCCATTTTAGTTTCCCCTTTCTTCATATACAATTGCCCGGTTGGGACAGCCGGAAACGCAGGCCGGTTCCCCGCAGCTGTTTTTCAGACAAAGCTCACATTTTTGCATGACACCGTTCTCGTTTGGTGCCAGAGCACCGTAAGGACAAACTAAAACACAGGTGAGGCATCCCACACACTTACTCTGGTCGATGGAGACAACACCGTCCTTTTGAGAGATGGCTCCCGCAATACAGCTCTTGACACAGATAGGGTCGGTGCAATGCCGGCAGGAGACTGCATAGCAGATTTTGTCGCCTTCCTCAATATGTATCCTTGGGAAGATAGGTTTTCCTTTTAAAGCATCCGCCATATCTTTTTTGCCGGAATTGGCAAAGGCACAGTTATATTCGCACAGATGACATCCAAGACACCATTCTTCATTTACATACACTCGTTTCATCTTTTTTACTCCCCTGCATGAGAGATTCCGAGAATCTCCAATTCTTTCTCTGTTAATCCGATACCGCGAAGCATCAGTCTGTTCCCGCGAAGTGCTTCAACGGAGTTAATGCCCATACCGCCCATCAGCTCTTTGATTTCATGCCGCCATGCACTCATCAGATTGATTAAACGTTCGCTTCCGATTTCCGGATTGAGTCGTTTAACCAGTTCAGGGCGCTGGGTTGCGATACCCCAGTTACATTTGCCGGTCTGGCAGGTACGGCATAAGTGACAGCCCAGTGCGAGTAAAGCAGCCGTTGCTACATAGCAGGCATCAGCACCGAGAGCGATGGCTTTGATGACATCAGATGCGCTACGGATACTTCCAACTACCACGAGAGATACCTGATTACGGATACCTTCATCGCGAAGTCTCTGGTCAACTGCAGCAAGTGCAAGTTCAATGGGAATACCTACATTATCACGGATTCTGGTGGGAGCAGCACCTGTACCACCGCGGAAACCGTCAATTGCGATAATGTCTGCACCGCTTCTTGCGATACCGCTGGCAATTGCGGCAATATTGTGAACCGCAGCAACTTTGACGATGACAGGTTTCTTATATTCTGTAGCTTCTTTTAATGAGAAGACAAGCTGACGTAAATCTTCGATGGAGTAAATATCATGGTGAGGAGCGGGGGAGATAGCATCGGACCCCTCCGGAATCATACGGGTCTTGGAGACGTCGCCCACAATTTTGGCGCCGGGCAGATGACCTCCGATTCCAGGCTTTGCACCTTGGCCCATTTTAATTTCAATGGCAGCTCCCGCATTTAAGTAATCTTCGTGTACGCCGAATCTTCCGGATGCCACCTGAACGATGGTGTTTTCTCCGTAGCAGTAGAAATCTTCGTGAAGTCCGCCTTCGCCTGTGTTATATAGAATGCCAAGCTCGGTTGCTGCCAGAGCAAGGGATTTGTGTGCGTTGTAACTGATGGAACCGTAGCTCATGGCGGAGAACATTACCGGCATGGACAATTCAATCTGGGGAGGAAGCTCACAGGACAATTCACCGTTTGCAAGCCGGGTTACACGGCTGGGTTTTTTGCCCAGATAAACTCTGGTTTCCATGGGCTCGCGAAGAGGGTCAATGGGGGGATTCGTTACCTGGGATGCATTAATCAGGATTTTATCCCAATATACAGGAAAGGGTTTGGGATTTCCCATGGATGAGAGCAGTACCCCTGCGCTGTTTGCCTGTTTATAGATTTCCTTGATGGTATCGTTGGACCAGTTCGCATTTTCACGCAGTGTACAATCACTTTTGACAATTTTCAGTGCTCTGGTAGGGCAGAGGGAAACACATCTCTGGCAGTTGACACATTTTGATTCATCGCTTTTCATGCACTGATGTTCTTCATCATAACAATGTACTTCGTTGGCACATTGGCGCTCGCAAACTCTGCATCCGATACATCTGTTTTCATTTCGGATTACTTCAAACTCGGGATAAATAAATTCAACACTCATTAATAGGCACCTTCCTTTACGTTTACAATGACAGGTTCTCCGCCGGCAGGAGACCAGATATTGGTGACATCAGCCTCCATCGTTCGGATTGCCGCCTCTTCACTTGCAATGTATACTTTGTCGTCCTTTTCACCGACCACCATGGAACGAAGCTTTAACCGGTCATTGAGTGCCATCAATCCACCGCCATAGCCTAAAACAATGGAAAAGGGGCCGGTGATTAAAAGACTTGGGAACATGGTGCGCAGGTAGGTCAATTTCTTTTGAAGCTCAACATCCTCCTTGGAATTGATGGTACTCCAGAAGGGGGCAGCAATGACGCTGGCCGCCTCTTCCAGAGTCAAGCCCTGAGCTCTGAGCAGATAATCCATGATATAGGTAATAACCTCTGTATCTGTCTGTAAGGTACATTTATAGCCGAACATCTCAATGAAACGTCGATTAGCATCGTAGGAAGAGATTTCTCCATTATGTACGATAGAGTAGTCAAGCAGTGTGAAAGGATGAGCTCCTCCCCACCAGCCGGGTGTGTTGGTAGGATACCGCCCGTGGGCAGTCCAGGAATAACCTTCGTATTCCTCCAGCCTATAGAACACGCCGACATCTTCGGGAAAGCCGACCGCTTTGAAGGTTCCCATATTTTTGCCGCTGGAAAACACATATGCACCGGAAAGCTCTGTGTTGATTTTCATCACTGTTTTGGTGACAAATTCTTTTTCGTCCATCTGGGCGGATACAAGCGCGGATTTTAAAGGTGCGACGAAATATCTCCATATAATAGGTTCGTCTGTGATAGCAGGAATTTTACGTGTGGGAATAATTTCGGATTGAACGATTTCAAAACTTTCTTTTAGAAATGCTTCACATTCTTTACGGGTAGAGCGATTATTAAAGAATAGATGAAGAGCATAAAAATCCTTGTAGTCGGGATAAATGCCGTAACCGGCAAAACCACCTCCCAGTCCGTTGGAACGATCGTGCATGGGGCGCATGGAATTGGTAATCATTTCACCGGACATCCTTTTTCCTTCTCTGGAGATGACAGCAGAAATTGCACATCCGGAAGGGATTCTTACTTGACCTTCAATCTTCATACAGCTAAACCATCCTTTCAAAGTAATAAAAAAAGACGCTCATTTTCAAGACAGAATAATTCTGTCAAAAAAATGAACGCCTTTGCTCATATGACCTATTTATACAGCATATCAATTTTGTTGTCAATCATTTTTTGCTCGAAAAAATTTCCTCAAAAATTTGTTGACAAGAAATTGCGACAGGTGTATTATCACATCCATAAAGGCAACGGCGTCTTTAATGCATAGGCATTAGAGGCGTCTTTTTTTATGCAATTTTGACTGCAAGGAGGATGAACTATGAAAAGTGTTTCAAGCTATTTTGGAAGTCTGGTATTTGATGACAGAGTGATGAAGGCTAATCTGTCAGCTGAGGTATATCAGTCCTTGAGAAAGACCATTGATGTGGGAGCAAAGCTTGATATTAAAGTGGCCAATGCGGTGGCAGAGGCAATGAAGGAGTGGGCTGTTGAAAATGGTGCTACACATTATACGCACTGGTTCCAGCCTTTGACCGGAATCACAGCAGAAAAGCATGACAGCTTTATCTCTCCCTCACCGGATGGCGGAGTGATTATGGAGTTTTCCGGCAAAGAACTGATTAAGGGTGAACCGGACGCATCCTCCTTCCCTTCAGGTGGTTTGAGAGCTACTTTTGAGGCGAGAGGATATACAGCATGGGATCCTACATCCTATGCATTCATTAAAGGAAAAACCTTGTGCATCCCTACAGCATTCTGTTCCTATGGCGGAGAGGCACTTGACAAGAAAACACCTCTTCTTCGTTCCATGGAGGCCCTGAATAAACAGGCTCTTCGTATTCTCAGATTATTTGGAAATGAAGATGTGAAATGTGTCCGTACATCCGTTGGACCGGAACAGGAATATTTCTTAATTGATAAGGAAATGTATGATAAACGTCCGGATTTGCGTTATACAGGAAGAACTCTTTTCGGTGTAAAGCCTCCGAAAGGACAGGAGATGGATGACCATTATTTCGGTGTGATTAAGCCTCGTGTCGCTGCTTATATGGAAGAACTGAACGAAGAATTATGGAAGCTTGGTATTCTGGCAAAGACAGAGCACAATGAAGTGGCACCGGCTCAGCATGAGCTTGCACCGATTTATTCCACAACAAATATTGCAACAGATCATAACCAGCTGACCATGGAAATTATGCAGAAAGTTGCAACAAAGCACGGTCTTGTGTGCCTGCTTCATGAAAAACCTTTTGCAGGGGTAAACGGAAGCGGAAAACACAATAACTGGTCCATGGCTACCGATGCAGGTGTAAACCTTCTTTCCCCCGGGGAGACTCCTTATGAGAATGCACAGTTTTTGCTGTTCCTCTGTGCCGTGATTAAGGCAGTGGATGATTATCAGGATTTGCTTCGCCTTTCGGTTGCCACCGCTGGTAACGATCACAGGCTCGGTGCCAACGAAGCACCTCCGGCAGTGGTGTCTATGTTCCTGGGCGATGAGCTGAATGCTGTTTTGGAAGCAATTGAGAAGGATATACCTTATGAGGGTACGGAGAAAACCCAGATGAAGCTGGGGGTAAATGTACTTCCGAAATTTAACAGAGATACGACAGACAGAAACAGAACTTCACCGTTTGCATTTACCGGTAACAAGTTTGAGTTTCGTATGGTTGGTTCTTCCGATAGCATTGCCTGTGCCAATATTATGCTGAACAGCGCGGTTGCCGAGAGTCTTAAGATTTACGCGGACAGACTGGAGAAGGCCGAGAATTTTGAGGACGCGCTGCATGAGATGATTCGGAAAACCATCAAAGATCACAAGAAGATTATCTTTAACGGAAACGGTTATGATGATACATGGATTAAAGAGGCGACCGAGAAGAGAGGTCTGTTGAACTACAGAACCACGCCGGCCTGCATGCCGCATCTGCTGGCTGAGAAGAATGTAAAAATGCTGACTTCCCATAAAGTATTCTCTGAGAGCGAGCTGAAATCCAGATGCGAAATCATGCTGGAGAATTATTGTAAGACCATTGTAATCGAAGCAAACACCATGCTGTCTATGGCGAAGACGGAAATCCTTCCGGCTGTGGAAGCGTATGCTTATGAACTTGCAAAAACCGCGGCAACGAAAAAGGCTTTGGATGCAGGATTGGCTTGTGTCTATGAGAGCAGTCTGGTGAAGAAACTGTCCTCCATCGCAGACAGAATTGCAATCAAGACAGAAGAACTGGAAAACGCTATGGTAGATTTGTGCAAGACAGAAGATATCATTGCACAAGCTAATGCGATTCGTGACATCGTGCTGGTGAGCATGGGGGAACTCAGACTTGTGTGTGATGAGGCAGAGACTGTGACAGCGAAAAAGTATTGGCCTTATCCTTCCTACGGCGATTTGCTGTTCAGTGTAAGATAATACAAAATATTCGGAGGTGTATCCAATGTGTTCCATTATGGGCTATTGTAGCAGTAAGGCAGATATTGAACTGTTTAAGAAAGGATTTGAAAAAACCATATCCAGAGGTCCTGATGACAGTAGGATTGTAGATACAGGCGATGGTTATCTGGGCTTTCACAGACTGGCAATCATGGGACTTTCCGAATCCGGCATGCAACCGTTTCAGCTTGGAAAAAGCTATGTAGTCTGTAATGGTGAGATATACGGCTTTGAAAAAATAAAGCAAAGTCTAAGCACAAAGTATACCTTTGTCAGTGAATCGGATTGTGAAATCCTTTTACCTTTATATCAGGAATATGGTACTGACATGTTTGGAATGCTGGATGCGGAATTCGCCTGCATCATCTATGACGGTGAGTCAGGCGAGTATATAGCAGCCAGAGATCCGATTGGCATTCGTCCTCTGTATTACGGGTATGATAAAGAGGGAAGCATTGTTTTTGCAAGTGAAGCCAAAAATCTGGTGGGATTGGTGGAGAATATTATGCCGTTCCCACCGGGACATTTCTATAAGGATGGTAAATTTACCTGTTATTGTGATATTGCTGCTGTTGATACATACCGTGAGGATGACTTGGAGACCGTCTGTAAGAATATCCATAATAAACTTGTGTCTGGTGTAGAAAAGCGTCTGGTTGCGGATGCGAAAGTGGGCTTCCTGCTTTCAGGCGGTCTGGATTCCTCTCTGGTATGTGCCATCGCAGCGAAGAAGAGTAAGACTCCGATTAAGACCTTTGCCATTGGTATGAGTGAGGATGCAATTGATTTAAAATATGCCAAGCAGGTGGCGGAGTATATAGGAAGTGACCATCGGGAGGTTTATATGACTCCTGACGAGGTCATTCAATCACTTGAGGAAGTAATCAAAATACTGGGCACTTATGACATTACTACCATTCGTGCTTCCATGGGAATGTATCTGGTATGTAAAGCAATTCATGAACAGACAGATATCCGTGTGCTTTTGACCGGAGAAATATCGGATGAACTGTTTGGATATAAATACACTGACTTTGCACCGAATGCGGAAGAATTCCAGAAAGAAGCACAGAAAAGAATCAGAGAATTACACATGTATGATGTACTGAGGGCGGATAGATGCATTTCCGTAAACTCCCTGGAGGCAAGAGTTCCGTTCGGTGATATTGATTTTGTAAAGTATGTGATGTCGGTCAACCCGGAATTAAAGTTAAATAAATACGGAAAAGGAAAATATCTCTTGCGTCATGCGTTTGAAGACGGAGAGTATCTTCCGGAAGAAATCCTTTGGAGAGAAAAAGCTGCATTTTCGGATGCAGTAGGTCACTCCATGGTTGATTATTTAAAGGAATATGCCCGGAATACATATACGGATGAGGAATTTGAAAGCCGCTGTCAGAAATATGATCATTCCAGACCGTTCACCAAGGAATCTCTGTTATACAGAGAGATATTTGAAAAGTATTACCCCGGGCAAAGTAAGATGGTAGTGGATTTCTGGATGCCGAATAAGTCATGGGAGGGTTGTAATGTGGATGATCCGTCCGCAAGAGTGCTCTCAAATTATGGTGACAGCGGAAAGTAATAGGAGGAAATAGAGAATCATGGCAATTCATGAGGAATGTGGTGTCTTTGGGGTAATGAGCAAAAGAAAAGAGGATGTTGCGCAGGTTGCATACTATGGTTTATATGCCCTGCAACACAGGGGACAGGAGAGCTGCGGCATCGTTGTAAATGACGATGGCGTTTTTTCCTCCCATAAAGATCTGGGGCTCGTAGGAGATGTATTTTCCAAGGACACACTGCATCACCTTCCGCAGGGAAATATGGCGGTAGGTCATGTCAGATACGGAACTACAGGGGGGACTACAAGAAATAATTGTCAACCGATTGAAGTGAACCATCAGAAAGGTAAAATGGCTCTGGCACACAACGGAAATCTGAGCAATGCGCTTGCGCTCAGAGATCAGTTGGAGTTGTCCGGAGCAATTTTTCATACCACCAGTGATACGGAGACAATTGCATATATTGTGACAAGGGAGAGGTTAAAAACTCCCAGTATTGAGGAAGCGGTAAGCAACGCAATGAATTATCTGGAGGGGGCTTATTCGCTCATTTTAATGTCTGCAAGCAAGATGATCGCAGCGAGAGACCCGTTTGGATTTCGACCACTCTGCTATGGTGTACAAAGCGACGGAACCTATGTGATTGCCTCGGAGAGCTGTGCCATTACCGCTGTGGGAGCGGAGTTTGTGAGGGATATTTTACCCGGCGAGATTCTCGTATTCAGTGAAAACGGAGTGGAGTCCAAGAAGGAACATTGCGGTAAGGCGGCAAAGAAGACCTGTATTTTTGAGTATATCTATTTCGCAAGACCGGATTCTGTCATTGACGGGGTATTTGTTTCAGAATCAAGAGTCCGCGCGGGAGAACTTTTGGCAAAATATTATCCGGCGGATGCGGATATTGTCATTGGGGTTCCGGACAGCGGTTTGGAGGCGGCACTCGGATTTTCGAGATCATCCGGGATTCCTTATGGCATTGGATTGATTAAGAATAAATATATTGGAAGAACATTTATATCTCCGGGACAAAATAATCGATTGGATCAGGTCAGAATCAAGTTAAGCCCTGTGAAAAATATGATTGACGGAAAAAGAGTGGTTTTGATTGATGATTCCATTGTCCGTGGGACTACCAGCAAACGAATTGTTAAGCTTCTTCGGGACGCCGGGGCAAAAGAGATTCATATGAGAATATCTGCACCTCCCTTTTTACATCCCTGCTACTATGGAACAGATATTGATTCTGAGGAAAATCTGATAGCCAGTCACCACAGTATGGAAGAGATAGAGAAAATAATAGAGGTGGATTCACTGGGGTATCTGCCCATCGATAAACTACACGAGCTGATCTGCAGCACGGACTATTGTGCGGCTTGTTTCGATGGAAAATATCCGACGGAAATCCCGACAGATATCCGAAAGGATCGTTTTGAACAAAAATTATCTGAGAGAGGAACAACAGTATGATACCGAATACAAATTATCAAAACCTGAAGGATTCTTACCTGTTTTACAATATTTCACAGAAAATTAAGGCTTATCTGGAAACACATCCGGATTCTCATCTGTACAGAATGGGAATTGGTGATGTCTCCTTACCTCTCTGCGACGCAGTCATAAAAGCGCTTCATGCAGCGGTAGATGACCAGGCGAGTGGGGCTACCTTCCACGGATATATGCCGGAGTGTGGAGATCCAAAACTACGCAAAACGATTGCAGATTATTATCACAGAAGGGGCGTAGAACTTTTGGAAGACGAAGTGTTTGTCTCAAGTGGTGCCAGCGATGAACTGGGTGATATTCTGGATTTGTTTGGAAGGGGGAAAACAGTCTTAATCATGGAGCCTGCCTATCCTGCATATGTGGACGCAAATATCATGACCGGTAACGAAGTCATCCATGTACCTGCCGGAAAGGAAAACGGCTTTCTGCCCGCGCCGGATTCTGATATTACTGCTGACGTCATTTATATCTGTTCTCCCAATAATCCGACGGGAGCGGTGTTTGACAAGGAAAAATTACAACAGTGGGTACAGTATGCCAACAGCATTAACGCTGTGATTTTATTCGATGCTGCCTATGAAGCATTTATTGAGGAGGCAGAGATCCCACACAGCATCTTTGAGATAGAGGGTGCAAGAACCTGTGCAATTGAAATCTGTTCGTTGTCCAAAACAGCGGGCTTTACAGGAACACGCTGCGGTTATACGGTTATCCCCAAGGAGCTGGTGAGAGGGGAAATGAATCTGAATCAGATGTGGGTGAGGAACCGTACGACCAAGACCAACGGAGTATCCTATATTATCCAGAAGGGTGCCGCTGCAATCTTCACGGAAGAAGGCCAGAAGCAGATACACGATAATATCAAAATATATAAGGAAAATGCAGCCTGCCTGATGGAGGCACTGGATAAATTAGGCATCTGGTATTGCGGTGGCAAAAACGCTCCCTATATCTGGATGAAATGTCCGGACGGCATGTCAAGCTGGGAATTTTTTGACTATCTGCTGGAGAAAATTCAAGTGGTGGGAACACCCGGAGAGGGCTTTGGTGCCTGTGGAGAAGGGTATTTTAGATTCTCCACCTTTGGCTCCCCTGCGGATACGAAGGAAGCGGCAAAAAGACTGATATCTTTACTGGGGAAAAACAAGATATAATAACAAAGTGTCTAAGCAGCGAGACTTTACCGCATCTTTTTTGTTGCGGTAAAGTCTCTTTTTTACTTTTGTCTTGCTATATGGGCGATGACTCCATATAATTGTAATAGATATTTAAAAGGTCTATATACAGTAAAAAGGAGGAATATTCGATGCAGAATAGCAAATTTTTCCCTGAAATACATGGAAATTTTGGGTTTGGGTGTATGAGACTACCCATGAATGGCAACAAAGTGGATTATGACGAATTCTGTAAAATGGCAGATGCATTTATAGAGGCAGGTTTTAATTATTTTGATACTGCACACGGATATATAGGCGGACAGACGGAGACCGCAATCAGAGACTGTGTTTCCAAACGGTATGACAGGAGTAAGTTTCTGCTGACCGATAAGCTGACGGAGCCCTATTTCCGCAGCAAGGAGGACATCAGACCTTTTTTTGAGAAACAGCTTGCCTGGTGCGGTGTGGACTATTTTGATTTCTATCTGATGCATGCACAGGATGAAAAAATCTACCAGAAGTTTAAGCGCTGTGAAGCTTATGAGACAGCTTATGAATTGAAAAAGGAGGGGCTTATCCGGCATTTGGGAATTTCCTTCCATGATAAGGCGGAAGTTCTGGATATGATTTTGGCGGAACATCCGGAGATTGAAATAGTTCAGATTCAGTTTAATTATGTGGACTACGAAGATGCGTCTGTTGAGAGCCGCAAGGTTTATGAGGTTTGCAGAAAATATAATAAACCTGTTATTGTAATGGAGCCGGTGAAGGGCGGAAGTCTTGTAAATCTTCCAAAGGATGCGGATTGCGTATTCCGAGAGCTTGGCGGGGGCAGCAATGCAAGCTATGCCATCCGTTTTGCGGCAAGCTTTCCCAATATGGAAATGGTGCTTTCCGGTATGAGTAATCTGGAGCAGATGAAAGATAATATCAGTTCCATGAGGGATTTTTCTCCCCTTTCCGAGCGGGAAATGCAGGCTGTGGAAAAAGTATGTGGAATTTTCAGAAGCTTAAATCTGATTCCCTGTACTTCCTGCAGGTATTGTGTGGAGGAAAATGAGTGCCCGATGAAGATTCGTATACCGGATTTATTCTCTGCACTGAATGCCCATGAAGCATTTCATGACTGGAACTCTGCAATGTATTATGATATTGCGACGGGAAATGGATATGGAAAAGCATCGGATTGCATTAAATGCGGAAAATGTGAGAGAGTATGTCCACAGCATTTACCTATCAGAGAGTTACTTGGCAAAGTGACGGAAGCTTTTGGACGATAAACAAAAAGATTATATTGTATGATGGAGGACATAATGATGGGGATTCAACAGTTTGTATGTGACAAAAATACAGCGGTTGTAGAGACAAAAAAAGGTAAAGTACGGGGTTATGTATATGGTGGACTAACTATTTTCAAAGGGATTCCCTATGCAAAGGCAAAAAGATTTCATTCTCCCGTTGAGACGGAAAAATGGGAAGATGTGATGGAATGTACCAGCTATGGATTTGTGTGCCCATTGCTCGGAACAGGCAAACCGGGCGGAGAGTTGAGAGTTCCTCACCGGTTCTGGCCGATGGATGAGGATTGTCAGAATCTGAATGTCTGGACACCCGGACTTGATGATAAGAAGCGACCGGTGGTGGTATGGCTTCACGGAGGCGGATACGAAGCCGGTTCCGCCATTGAACATAAGGCATACAGCGGTGCCAATATGAGCAGACTCGGAGATGTGGTAGTGGTTTCCGTGAATCACAGACTGAATATCCTGGGCTATTTTGATATGTCTGATTTTGGAGAAGAATATGCGAATTCCGGTAATGCAGGCGGGGATGATATCATCATGGCGCTTCACTGGGTGCATGATAACATAGCAAATTTCGGCGGAAATCCTGACAATGTCACAGTTGCCGGACAGTCCGGCGGTGGTGCCAAAGTTACCACCTTATTGCAGAGCCCGGCAGCGGATGGACTGTACCACAAAGGAATTATCATGAGTGGTGTCTTAAGCTATATCTTACCGGATGCTGTGGGGAGCGCAAAGGAGACGGCACAGCTTTTGATGAAGGAATTGAATGTGTCCACTGCGAAAGAACTGGAAGAGGTGGATGTTCATCTGCTGTTTAAGGCGTTTAATAAGATCAGGCCACAGCTTGAGGGGACCGGCAAAAATATAGGGCTTCGTCCTCACCCTAATGCGACTTATGTGGGAGAACCTGCAACGGTAGAATTCCGTGAGGAGACAAAGAACATTCCGCTTTTGGTAGGGAGTGTGTTTGGCGAGGTTGCTGCTTTTGGTGCACCGGAATATGACAAATACAGTATGTCAAAAGAGGAACAGATTCAAGTACTGGAAGATAAATTCGGAAAAGAGAAAGCGGATAAGCTGATTGCACTGTTTGAAAAAGGTTATCCCATGCGTCATGTTATTGATGTACTAATGCTCGATTATGTCTTCAGAGGACCGCAGATTCCCTATGTAGCAAAGAGAAGTGCACTCAATGACTGTACCTGGTCTTATCTGTTTAATATGGATCAGCCGATTGATGGAGGGTGTACACCGTGGCATTGCAGCGACATTCCATATTTCTTCCACAATATTGATCTGGTTCCCTATACTCATGCGGAAAATGTCGATGCCCAAAAAGTACAGGAAGAAATATTCCAAAGAGTGATGGCATTTGTGAGAACGGGCAATCCCAATGCAGATGGTTTCGCAGAGTGGGAGCCCAGCAGACCGGGATGTGAGAAAACACTGATGATAGATGAAAAATCGGTTGTGAGAGAGAACATTGACCATGAGCTTTTGCCATTCTTGCAGGAATGTATGACGGAAGGATTAGCATGGGACAAGTTACAACATTAAAAAAACGGTATGAACCCAAGGTTATCTATTATGAGAACTCATCCTCCAGTTCATTCTC
>JAILPF010000446.1 GCA_024699575.1 Acetatifactor sp.
AACAGAGCAAAGAGTCAGAGAGCGTGTAAGATTTGCAGGAACCGGATATGAAGTGGAACGAGGCGATTCTCTTTCCAAAATTGCAAGAGAGCATGGTATGTCTTTGGCACAGCTGCTTAGATTGAATCCGCAGATTACAGATATCTCAAGGATTAAGATTGACCAAATAATTAAAGTGAAATAAAAGGAGACAGTTTATGACATGGCAGAACATATTATGAAGGACGCAGAGCTGGCATCCATGTTAAAAGGACAGATTTCATCGGCTGCAAAGGAGTATGATACATTGACAGATGCGGAAGAACTGCATTTGGCGGAGGAGGACATCAAGTGGTGGAGAGATGCCAAAATCGGTATGTTTATTCACTGGGGAATTTACTCGGTAGTCGGCAAAGGTGAGTGGTCCTATTTCAATGAGAAGATGGATGAGACGGAGTACCGCAAAATTGGGGAAACTCAGTTTAAACAGGAAAAAACGGCTGATGAGATTACGGACGAATGGATGCAGTATGCAAAGATGTTCGGTGCAAATTATGCTGTGATGGTGACGAGACATCACGATGGATACGCCCTGTGGGACAGTGCGTGTAGCTGGAAGGATTTCACTACTGTAAAACTTGGCCCGGGCAGGGATTATGTGGATGCGTTTACCAGAAGTTGCAGGAAATACGGTATGAAAGTAGGGCTTTATTATTCCCCAATGGACTGGAGATTTCCGGGTTATTTTGAGTATGAGAAGTATCCGGAGAGTGCAAAGCTGATGAAGGAGCAGGCATACGGACAAATCAAGGAACTTGCGACAAAATATGGTCCGGTAGATATCTTCTGGTATGACGGAGGGTGGCTTGCCCACCGTGGTACCGATGCTGATGCTGCATGGTTCTGGGAGCCTGTAAAGATGAATAAAATGCTGCGTTCCTATCAGCCGAAGGTCATGGTGACACCCAGATCCGGATATCGTGGCGATTTTCTGTGTGATGAGGGACCGAAAGCAGTCTACGGAAAGGTGATTCATACGCCATGGGAGAAGTGTCTTTCCGCTTCCGCTGCATGGGGCTACATTCCGAATGATCGGTATTATTCTTTTGAATTTCTTCTTACAATGATGATTAATACAGTCTGTAGAGGTGGAAATTATCTATTAAACGTAGGTCCCAAACCCAACGGTGAAATTCCAGAGGAAGAAAAAGTATTATTGAAACAATTGGGAGAGTGGCTTCGTGAAAATGGAGAGTCAGTCTACGGTACGAGGGGTGGTTTCTTAGAGCCGGTGGATGATGTATACGGATGTACACAGACAAAAGATGCATTATATTTTCATATTTTGGATTGTGAGTCTTTTCAAAATCAAAGAATAGATTTTGGAAAATATGTACCTGAGAATGCATGCATTTTAAATGGGGAAGAGATTCCTTTCGAATTAGATGGTACGACGGTCAAATTTCTTCTGCCGGAGGATGTTGTTCGGGAAAAGAAAGTTGATACAATTATAAAGGTTCATGGCAGAATGACGAACAACTTATGACAAGGATATATAAGATTGTGCAATATCACATAAGATGGCGAAAATTTCCAACAAAAAATAGACACTTCCAATAAAAATAGATACTTATTTCTACTCCCTAAATACGATACACTCAAATAGCATTTGGTACCGATGCAATCATGTAACAAAAAGAGTGTAAAGAGGGGAAGGGAAATGAAGAGAAGGTTTCAATGGAAGAAGGCCTGTGCCGGACTGTTGATGACGGTGGCATTGGTGGTGTCAGGGGTGACTCCGTCAACAGCCACAATCGCTCATGCAGCTGAAGCGCAGAATGTAACGATTCAGTCGATGGCTTATGATGATGGACCAACGTTTACTGCATCAGGAATGAATGAGGCAAGCTTTGGATTTCGGATGCCGTTCTTTAACGGGGGAGCGAATTCCTGGAGTGAGGTCTCAGCAGACCTGGCAGTTAATGTGAAGGTGAATGGGACATGGGTGGATATCGATTCTGTGGACCAATATGTCTACAATAGCAATTGGGGACATTGGTCGGACTGCGGTTTCAACGGTTACTGGTTCAAGGTCAGCGAGACAACCTATTTGCAGTTGTATTCCAAATCCAATCCGAATGTGACTCTGGAGTATACGCTTGTCTTAAATAAGACAGATGCATCCAGTGTTACAGCTTTGTCTGCGGTGTCTGGGACAACAATCTCTGCCAATCGTACGGGGACCGGATTTATTGCATTTCCCAATGCAATAGCCGGGGGAAATTCTTACCCTACAGATGCGGAGAGCCTTGTTGTGTATGTAAAGGGAGTGAATGAGCCGGAAAATGCTTATGTGAATATTGATAATAATGCGGCAAGTGGTTGGATTTACAATACGAACTTCGGAGTGGAGCAGTATGGTTACTGGTTTACGGTAAAGGATACCGGTTCCATCAACGTAAAAGTGGCACTCAAAGGACATGAACAGATTTATCAGGTGTATACCATTACTTACTCTGACACGTTGAGAAATGATTATACTGTACATGCCAATGGTTCCACCACGATTACAGCGGATGCTCAGACCGGAGCGTGCGGTGTGGTGTTCCCTTATCTGGGAGGAACCTCGGATGAGAATCTTCCGACCAACAAAGAGTTGGGGAATTTTGTGCTGGAGTTCTTTGATGGGACGAACTGGGTGGAATTTTCCAACAGCGCAGTAAGTGGATGGTTCTACCAGGGTAACGGATATGTTTCTTATTCTTCCAAGAACCAATGGGGATATTTCGATGATTATGTTTACGGACTCTGGTTTCAGCCTGTAACAGAAGACTTTAAACTTAGAATCGGTTATCCGCAAAACGGAATGGCAGGCGGAGCGGTTGGTTCCAACTATATTGAATATCAATTTGTCGGAGCACCGGATGCATACCGTCCTGAGGATGCTAACGTAGGCGATATTGCTGTGGGCGGCGCCGGTAGCAGTGCGGATAGTCTGGATGGCTGGGTTCTGTGCTATCAGGACGAGTTTAATGGCAATACGTTGGATATGAACAGCTGGAGCTACAACACCGGTTATTTCCTTGATCCATCCGATCCCAATACCTTCGGATGGGGAAATAATGAGGCAGAGTATTATACCTCAGATGCAGACAATATCTATCTGAGTGACGGAAAGCTTCATTTGGTTGCAAAGTATGATCCTTATACATTTACCTGTACGGATGCGGCACATACGCAGGTGACTGCCAATTATTCTTCCGGTAAGATTATATCTAAGAACAAAGTGCAGTTCACCTATGGCAGAATTGATTTCTGTGCGAAGCTTCCGGCGGGTAACGGACTGTGGCCTGCGTTATGGCTTCTGCCAAACGATGATATTTACGGAACATGGGCTTCCTCCGGTGAGATTGATGTTATGGAGGCAAGAGGCCGTGTGACCAACTCCACCAGCGGCACCATTCATTATGGTGGAACGTGGCCAAACAACAGATATACGGGTACTGATTATGTGTTTCCGGAAGGCTCCACCTTTGATGACGGGTATCATGTGTACAGTGTGATTTGGGAGGAGGATAATATCACATGGTATGTGGATGGCAAGTTCTTCCAGTACATTCCAAGCAGCCAGTGGTATTCTGCCAATTCACCTACACAGACAGCACCTTTTGACCAAAATTTCTATATTATCATGAATCTGGCAGTGGGTGGATGGTTTGACGGTAATCTATTGCCGGACGCCGGCTTCCAACAGGCTGAGATGCTGGTAGACTATGTTCGTGTGTATAAGGCTGAAGGAAAAGAAAATGTGGGAAGCATCATTGTGCCACAGGAAGGTGCGAACCCGAATCCCGGAAATGAACCGGGCTCCGGAACGGAGCCAAATCCCGGAACACAACCGGGAGATGAACCCGGCACATTTGTGCCTACGGATGAATATGGTATCCGTTACAATAATGATGGTACGGTAACCTTCTATTTGCAGGCACAGGATACAGAGTTTGGTCCGATGGTATATTATGGAGCAAATCTGGATGAACCTGCACTCTACAAAATGGCAGGGGCATTCCTGACAAAAGATGCTTCCATGGGGGAAAATTATTTCAGTTATACAACATCTGCATCCTATGCAGGAACGGATGTGCTATCTTATCTGTTTAGCTATTCGCCTCTTTCCGGTGGTGGAAGAATAGACTCTGCAATTGAAAGCCGTAGGCTTAGTGATGCAGGGACACCTTCACATCCGCAGGAGGGAACGAATCCTGAGCAGAATCAAGGGGAATCCGGTTCCACACCGGAGGTCGGAAATGAGGAATACGGGGTAATTCCAAATGGTGACGGAACTTTGACTTTTTATATTTATGCGAATGAGCAGGAAATGGCTCCACTTGTGTTCTGGGGAATCAATGTGGAGGATCCGCAGTTGTGGAAGCTTTCCGGTGCCGTGATGAGTCGTACCGGTGACAGGGAAGGCTTTTATACCTATACAATACCCGCAGTTGCACAGGGCAGTAGTGTATCCTATATGTTTGGATATACTCCTCTTGGACAGAGTGGCAGAAGAGATACAGCGATTGTGACTCAGAGTGTAAATTAAAGAGAGACAAAACGAGGGCAGGCATGTTTACAGACATGCCTGCTTTTGTCATGAGGACATTTGATATTTTCGGTGAATATTGGTATGATATTTTATAGAAAACAAAGAGGGATGATTCATGGCGTTGGAACAAACTTTTCTCTGCGTAGATTTGAAATCCTTTTATGCCTCAGTGGAATGTGTGGAGCGGGGGCTGGATGCGATGACGACCGATTTGGTGGTGGCTGACCCGGAGAGGACAGACAAAACCATCTGTCTGGCAGTATCCCCATCCTTGAAGGCAAAGGGAGTAAGAAACAGGTGCAGAGTTTTTGAAATACCGAAAAATTTAAACTACATCATGGCAACACCCAGAATGCAGTTGTATATTGATTATTCTGCTCGGATATACAGTATTTATCTGAAGTATATTGCACCGAGGGATATTCATGTCTATTCCATCGATGAGGTGTTTATGGATGTGACTCATTATCTGGATATGTATGGAATGACTGCACAGCAATTAGGAACCGCAATCTCTAGAGATATTCTGAAAACAGTTGGCATCACGGCATCCTGCGGTATCGGAAGTAATCTGTATCTTGCGAAGGTTGCCATGGATATTACAGCCAAGCATGCACAGCCCAACGAAGAAGGTGTCCGAATCGGGGTTTTGACAGAGGAGTCCTATCGGAGGGAGCTCTGGGACCACAAGCCGCTTACGGATTTCTGGCGGGTGGGTGCAGGTACGGTAGAACGGTTAAAGCATGTGGGAATTTTTACCATGGGAGACATAGCAAGGGCAAGTATCCGTCAGGAGGACATGCTTTATAAGCTGTTTGGAGTGGATGCGGAGCTCTTGATCGACCATGCCTGGGGAGTGGAACCCTGTACTATGGAGGATATCAAAAATTATAAATCTCAGACCAACTGTTTGACTTCGGGACAGGTGTTGCAGTGTGCTTATCCCGCGGACAAAGCGAGAATTGTGATACGTGAGATGACAGAATTTCTGGTGCTTGACCTGGTGGAAAAAGGTCTGGGAACAGATTCTTTGACGCTTCATGTGGGGTACGACAAGGAGAGTAGTGAACAGAGCAATTACCGGGGAGAAATGCACAGGGATTATTATGGAAGAACAGTGCCAAAGCCTGCCCATGGCACAGCCAATCTTGGCAGCGTTACGAACTCGAGTAAACGCATTGTGGATGCAGTACTGGAACTCTATGACAGGATAGTCAATCCGGCTCTTATGGTGAGACGTATGAATATCAGTGCTAACAGGGTGGTGGATATGGTATATGAACAATATGACTTATTTACAGATCCGGTGGCACTGGAGAAGGAACGCAGGATACAGAATGCAATGTTGGATATCAAAAAGAAATTTGGTAAGAATGCAATTTTGAAAGGAAACGATTTGGAAGAGGGCGCCACTGCGATAGAGAGAAACCGCCAGATTGGCGGACATAAGGCGTAAGGAGGTCTATATGGGAAAGTATGATGATATCCTGAACATGCAGCCGCCAATCTCGGGAAAACACCCTAAGATGGATATTGCGGACCGGGCAAAGCAGTTTGCTCCGTTTGCGGCTCTGACAGGTCATGAGGCTGCAATTCGCGCAAGAGAAAAAATCGTAGTGGATAAAATTGAACTTTCCGAGGATGCTGCGGAGGAGTTAGACAGGACTCTGCGGGAAATACAAAGAGGTATGCTGGTAAAGGCGGTATATTTTAAAAATGGAGAGTATCTGGAGGTCACAGGGATGGTCGCAAGGCTTAACGCGATAGAGCGAGAGCTGCGGATTGTAGATACCGTCATACCGCTTGAGGATTTGCTTTTTGTAGAGCGATTATCTATTTAGGTTTCGGTATGCATCGGGGGATATGTGGAAGGATCTGACAAAATACTTATACAGATTGGCATAGTCCCCAAAGCCACATTCACATGCATATTTTTTCTTAAAAAGGTTGATGATATGGTTTTTGGAAAAATGGAATTGCGTGGACAGCTCTTCTATGGTGATTTCTTTGGATAAAGTATTCTCCGCTGCGTTTGCCAAAAAGGATTTGAGCATGTCTGTGCCAAGGTTCCGGAGCCTAGAGAAGCTTTGGGAGAGGGATGGCAGGCCTGTTCATTTACTTTATAACCTACGGATTTTGTAACCGGTAATTCATTGGGAGTTGGTTCGAGATTTTAACCATTCATAAGTGAAGGTTTTAAATTCCATGGCGATATCGTTTAACGGAGTGTCTGACAACCAACAAAAATAGGAGTTCCATGTAAAGGATGGATCTTCAAACGGCACTATGACTGTGTCTGGGAAATTGAAATTATGTGCTTCGCATAAAAAGGACTGTCCGATGCAATTATTCAATTGAGCTCTTTGGTGATTATATTGTAACTGCTCGGCTTCATATATGGCAGATGGACATACATTCGCAGCGGATAGTCTTCGCATGAACTGCCTGTATGTGTTGCTCCTGTGGGAGATGAGCGCTAGTTTTTCTCCCTCCAGATCCTTAAATGTTAGAGCAGTTTTCGATGCAAGTGCATGTTTCTTATTCACGACAGCTACAATCGGGATTCGTGTGAAAATGGAGGTGGAGACTCTCTCATCTTTAATAGGACCACTCATAATTGCCAAGTCACATTCGTGAGCAAGAAGCTTGTCATGGATGAGTGAATCCGGACATTCGTCAATGATCAGTTCTACATCTTTATGTCCTGACTGATAGCTTTCGAGGAAATCAAGAGATAGATAGGAAAGAATTCCTGAGGTTAATTTTACTCGCAAAAGGTGAGAAAAATTAACTTTTTGAAGATCCAGTAAGGTTTCACAGTAAGAGTCAACCAGAGGTCTCATGCGCAGATAGAATAGATCTGCCTCAGGAGTTGGGGATATACCCTGAGTGTTTCGAACAAACAAAGTAGTGGATAACTCTTTTTCTATACGTTGAATTGTTTTTGTCAGCCCTTGGGGGCTGATGAAAAGATCTTTGGATGCTTGATT
>JAILPF010000381.1 GCA_024699575.1 Acetatifactor sp.
CCTTTCCTTGACCCTGCAATGTACGGCAGAAGCACACTGGAGAATTCCTCCTTTATCGCTTCCAGCTTAAACCCCGATCCTTCCACACACGGTCGCGGATTTGTAGCCCGTCTGTCCGGTTCCACCACAGAGGTTCTCTCCATGTGGACCACCATGATGGCAGGTGCTCATCCTTTCACAGTAGAAAACGGTAAATTAACTTTCCGTCTGACTCCTACACTGGCAGGATGGCTCTTCGATGAGAACGGCGAGGTAAGCTTCCAGATGTGCTCCGACACTAAGGTAACTTACAAAAATCCTTCTAAGAAGAACACCTACGGTGCTGACGGTGTGACTGTAAAAGATATGAAGATTGACGGTGTATCCTACGGTGCAGCTCTCACCGGAGAAATGGCTGAAAAAGTCCGTAACGGCGAGATTAAAGAAATTGTTTGCGAGTTAGCATAAACTTATTCTGTTCAACCGAAACGCCCCCGAAAAGTCATGTATCAATGCACTTTTCGGAGGCGTTTTTTTCACTTCTGTCACTACACATTCCCCCGTATCGTCTCAAAGACTCCGGCAATATTCAGCCTTCCATAGCCGAATTCCCGGTTGGGGTATTCGGTATCGGCACTTCTGGAGGCTCCACGGATAAAATAGCTCTTGATTTCTCTGCTCTCCGCATACTGGTTGTTGCGCTCCACCACAGCCCACTGGAAAAACTGTGCCACCGCTCCCGCAGTCATAGCAGCTGCCAGACTGCTACCCGTCCGGGCTCCGGACGGTGTCGGGATGTTCACCCCGGGAGCTGCCAGATCCGGACGGATATTACCCACGCGGCTATATCCTCTTCCGGACTCGATATAGATACTGTTGTTGTCTGGATTGTACGCTGTAACACTAATGACATTTGACGCCATAGCAGGTTCTGTCAAAGTAATGTTCGGCGACGGACTTAAGAAATAGACCTCACTGCTTAAAAAATCCCGGATAGGCAGCCACATGTGAAAGACACCGTTATGAGTCTCCACTGCCGCTGATATACGGAATGTCCAGATACCGGGAGTCGGATCCTGCAAAATAAACACAAAAAGTTGTTCCCCGGATGCAGGCTCCACCAGATTAGACTGTATCGTAACCCGGCTGCGCTCGTAGACAAATCCATAGGTGATACTCTGCCCAAAAGATAGCCTCACCGCCGGCACATTCTCTCCACCGGGCGAGCGCACTGTAACCTGAAAAATATCGGGAAGATTTCCCCAGAATTCCACCAGAAAACCCCGGTTGTTCTCTCCAACTCTCACTTCCACATCTTGAAATGTCTCGGCACCATCCCCTGTGCCAAGCCTCCCCTCGTAATGATGCGAAGCATTCCCTTCATTCCCTCCGCAAACCACGACCGCGCGATTTCGTTTAACTGCCACAGCGTTTAAGTAGGAGGGAAGTGCAGAACTCCCTGCGTGATCCCCCATATTGGTGCCAAGTCCAATGCAGATAACCACAGGACGATTAAAAAGAATTGCAAATCGATCTGCATAGGATACCCCCAGCATAATATCATTTTCCTGATACGCCTCTGCGTTTTCCGCAATGCGGTAAAAATCCCTCAAATATTCTTTGCACTGCTTTAACTTAACCACTACAAGCTGTGCCCCCGGTGCTGCACCCACATAAGGTTGTGCACTGCTCATGCTGTTTCCGGCTGCGACAGCCGCCATAGCTGTTCCGTGTCCGTTTTCATCCATGCTGGGAACAATCTCAAGAGGATTATCCGATTGAAGCGCCCGATTAATATCGTCCGCAGTGTACTCTGTGCCAAAGAAAAAGCCTTCCGGAGGCGTTCCGGTCTGTATCGTCTGATCCCAGATAGCCAAAATTCTCGTATTCCCGTTTTCATCGCGAAAAACAGGATTCCGATAATCAATCCCGGTATCAATCACACAAACCACCACACCACTTCCGGTAAGGCTTAAGGGAGGTCTCTGTACCTGTGTAATTCCACTTGCAATCAAACCTGTCGGGTCAAATCCTCCAATGGTAAATCCCTCTTCCGTCTGCATCAGTCCGTACACTGTAGGTACACTCTGATACTCGAAATACCCGGCATCCAGCCCGGGCACATTATTTCTGTTCATGTATACAATATTGTAAAGACCATCTAAATCGGTATAACAAAAAGACGGGTCGTAGTTCTCCGCCAGCCCGATAGGATAATCCGTGATATAATCGTATGTATTGTTGGAAAGCGCTCTTTCCTTGCACTCCTGCCTGAATCCATCCATGTTCGTTTTCATCCACCAAACATTTCATTCACAATATATGCTCCAGACTTCTCCTCCATTCATTTTCACCAATTTAAACCCTCTTTTTATCTGTTTTTAAAAACGTTTTTTGTGTATTATGCACGAAATTATTTTTCTATATTGCCACTTTTATGTTCATATGCTATATTTTTCTCATAAAAACGTTTTTACATTTGTGCACAAAGAACTGTCGATTTTTGGAGAAAGGTTTGGGTATTTTTATGGGTAAAAACAACTTTTGGAAACGACTTGCTGCCGTAGTGACGGGGGTTATGATGGCAGCTGCACTGGTAATCAGTCCGATTCCGGGCAACGCATTGAAAGCGGAAGCTGCTATTTCCGGCTCGGATTTCCTCAAAGCTAGCGGAAAAGTATTGCGTAACAATTACGGGAACGGCAATGTTGTAAACTTACGTGGTACCAACGCAGGAGGATATCTGGTACAGGAATTCTGGATGACTCCCACTGATTATTCATCCGGTGTAAACTGCGAGATGGATATCTATCGCACATTGACCAATCGTTTCGGCGAGAGCAGAATGCGTGAACTCATCAAGACTTATCAGGATAATTATTGGACCACTCAGGATTTTGAGAATTGTAAAAATCTCGGAATTAACTGTATTCGTCTTCCCTTCTGGTACATGAACTTTGTGGATTTTAACGGCAACTATTTGAGCGGATGCTTTGACCGCATCGACTGGTTTGTGGAGCAGGCCGGCCAGCGTGGCATGTATGTCATTCTGGACTTTCACGGTGCTCCCGGCTCCCAGAACGGAAGCGATCATTCCGGTATTGACGGTGGTGATAATAAACAGGGTGCGTCTGAATTTTTCTTTGGGAACAATGCATA
>JAILPF010000422.1 GCA_024699575.1 Acetatifactor sp.
CAACCAGCTTTCCGTTTTCTACTGTTTGTACTAATGCCATATCTTTCTCCTTTACACAGTGTAATCAACCGTGTTTCCATTCGCTTCCATCATCCGAGCAGCCAATGCTTCCTCTTCACTCATGGAATCTAAATCTTCTAAATTCACAGAACTGTCAAGTCGAATTCTTCTGTTCTCTTGTCTTCTCTGCGGTTCATTCTGTCCACCTTGACGTCCCTGTTCAAGATTTTGCTCAAATTGATGCGTTTGGACAGTGACTTCAATTGCGTCCACCTTGACGCCTTGCTCTTCAAAGCTTTCACGCAGCTGAATCATCTGACTTTCCAGCGCCGCTTTCACCGTTTCATTCTGGGCAACAAACTGTGCTGTAACTACGCCGCCTTTGGAAGCCACCTGAACCTGAACAGTACCCAGACTTGCCGGATGAAGTTGCATCTCCATGCTGGTCAAATCAGGTTTCAGCTGAACTCTCATATAATCCATAATCTGACGCATAATATTCTGAGTATTTTCACTCCATGCCGATGTCGGCTGAGCGGAAGTCTGCAGGGTCTCCTGTAAAGTCTGCGGTTTTGCATTGTTCAGGTTTTCAGGATGAACCTGTTGTGTGCTGTCAGATTTTTGCGGTTCAGCCTTCGTTCTGCGAACTTGTTCCTGTTGTCCGATACGTTGTCCCTCTGACAATGGTTTTGTTGTCCTCGGCTGCACAATCTGTGGCATTTCATCAATTGTGTCTTTTGCATCCACCGATGTATTGCCTTCCGCTTTCACATCACTTTCACCAAGTTCATCTGTCTCGGTATCGTTTCCAACCGTTTCATTTTCCAAAAATACCATTTCACTTGCTTGATTTTCAGCTACTTCAGTAATAATCTGCGGAAGATTTTCCGGTGCAACCTCCAGCTGATTGCTTACCTCCTCCACTGTCTCTGTCATCTGGTTCATTACTGTCTGGAACTTCTGATACAGACCTTCGTCTGTAAGTAATGCTGTCTCATCCTCTGCCTCACCAAGGTTCAAAAGCAGGTTATTTAAGCTTTCCGGATTCAATACCTCCATCTCGGTCATATCCAGCTCGTCAATCGCCGCCACAACCGTTTCCACCGTAACATCAAATGTATCAGCGATCTGCTGTATCACTTGCATCGAAGCAGCCGTCAATATTTCCATTGCATATTCCATATTCACATCTTCTGCTTCTGTTTCCGAAGGTACTGCATCTTCTGTTTCCGGTTGTTTCTCAGAAATCTTCTCATTTTTCACATTCCCTTGGTGCTGAGAAGTTTCAACCTCTTGTTTGTCATCAGCTTTCTTGGTCTGCACATCCCGGTCGTTCGTTTTTCCATTCTCAACAGATTCAACGGGTAGTCCGGCATCATTTTCTGCTGTTTGTCTGCTTAGAACAGTCTCAAAATCCGGCATTGCCAAAGAAGATGGTTTGTTGTTAACCGGGAAAGCGCTCTGCAGAACCTCAAAGCCTTTAACGGGTAAACTCGTCATTGCTTTCCTCCTTTCCGATTATTCTCAGATGTCTTCACAACATCTACAAAATATATCGGATATTTCCCATCTTAACTTAAGACTCAGGATCCATAATTTTTGTCAATTTTGCAGCAACCTCGGCATCCATCACTCCCATAATTTTTCCGCGGTCCTCTGCATTCATAGTCTTTAATATCCGAGCCACCAAATCCAGATTATCCTTCATCGATTCAAAGATTCCGGCAGCCTGCTTTGGTTTCATCTCAGAATATGTATTCGCATAATCCTGAATCTCTTTACTTTCCTGAAGTTGGATTACTACCTGTTTATAGAGGTATTCTGCTGATGTCGGGTCCATTGCCTCATAATACTTTTGATACTCTTCTGCTCCGGGTCCGTTTTCGGCATAGATAACCTCCTCGTAGAACTCCGTGCGGATACGTTGGAATTCCACTTGCTTCTGCTCAAATTCTTTTAATCTGATTACCTCCGCCTTCAGGCTGTCAAGTTCTTCATCCTTTGCATTACTTGCAGTCTGGGCATACTCCAGCTGTCGCTCCAGGTTCTTAATCTGTTCCACCGCTTCTCTCAGATTCGTATATCCGCCATAGCTTTCAGAATCTGTAGTCTCTGTCAGGGAATTCCCCGGAAGAATTCTGTTTACCACCGGAACATCTTTTAAAAGCGGTGTGAGGACCGAACTTCCAAATCCGCCTATATCCAGTTTGATTACCACGCCAATAATTGCAAGCCAAAGCGCCACAATAAGGATAGTAGCACCAAATGTCAAAAGTCCGCCACCCTCATCGTCTTCTGCAAGAGCATCCTCCTGTTGGGCTATCTCCTTTGCGCGGCGTTTTGCTTCTTTCTTCTGTGCCTGCTGTTCTTTTTTCAGTGCTTTTTTCTCATCGTTTAATCGTTTTTTTTCTGCCTCTGCAGCTAACTCTTCTGGACTTTTTTCCTTTGCCATTAGTCATTCTCCTGCCTGGACTGACCGTATGTATAACTTGTCAGTTCATCTACTACTTTGCTCTCCTGCCGGTTCTCTTCCCGAAGGAATTCCTCAAATGCTCTTTCTTTTAAAATTTCATGAGTCTTGCGTTCTTTAATCACTTCTTCCAAAGCCTGCCTGCTTTGTTCCAAATAATCTTCTGTCCGTTTCACCTGTTGCATCTGTGCAAGAATATATTCCTCTACGACACGGATAGCATTTTTGTTTTCCTCCAGCTCCCTTACACTCAAAATGCCTGTTCTAAGCTGCTTCGCCCGGCTTTCATAAGCCTCTTTTCTCTGCTGCAGCTCCAGAAGTTTTCTCTCTTCCTTGTCCAAAGCATTTCGAGCAGCTGAAAATTCCTGACGCGCCTGTGTTTCCATTTTCATTTTGACATCCAGAATATTCTGCATGGAATACCGAAATCTTGCCATTATGCATCGCCTTCTTCAAATAGATTCTGCAGCATGGAAACACTTTCCTCAAAGCTGTATTTTGTATCCACATCCTGGCATAAAAAGCCATTGACAGCATCAATCTTTGAAATTGCATAATCGATTGATGGATTACTGCCGCTTTTATATGCCCCGATATTTATCAAATCCTCCGCATCATTGTAAGTCGCCAACACTGTTTTCAACTTACTCGCAGCCTGTTTGTGCTCTCTTTTCGCAATTTGTCCCATAAATCTTGAGATGCTCTGTAAAACATCTATTGCGGGATAATGGTTCTTATGTCCAAGCTTTCGGCTCAGCATAATATGCCCGTCCAAAATACTTCTTGCAGTATCCTTAATCGGTTTATTAAAGTCATCACCATCAACGAGAACTGTATACAAACCGGTAACAGAGCCCTTTGCCGCCCTGCCGGCCCTCTCCAAAAGTTTGGGCATTTCCGAATAGACGCTAGGCGGATATCCTCTGGTAACCGGAGGTTCTCCACTGGCAAGTCCAATCTCTCTCTGTGCCATAGAAAAACGTGTAAGAGAATCCATCATAAGCAAAACATCTTTCCCTTGATCACGGAAATACTCTGCAATCGCAGTAGCTGTCTTTGCAGCTTTATTACGCTCCAGCGCAGGTCTGTCAGAGGTAGCAACCACTACAACCGAGCGTTTCATTCCTTCCTCACCAAGGTCTCTCTCTATGAACTCGCGCACTTCTCGCCCACGCTCTCCAATCAACGCAATCACGTTAATATCAGCTCTTGTATTTCTGGCAAACATACCCATCAAAGTAGACTTGCCGACACCGGAACCTGCGAAAATACCGATTCTCTGCCCTTTTCCAACAGTAATCAAGCCATCTACAGCCTTGACACCCAAAGGCAGGACTTCATCTATGATGGCTCTGCTCATCGGATCCGGCGGGGTTGCTTCAACAGAGTAATAACTGCCTTCAATCACACTTCCATCCACGGGTCTCCCTAAACCATCCAAGGTTTTCCCCAACAGTTCGTCACTTACTGCTACTTGAAGGGGATGTCCTAAATTCTCCACGATACACCCAAGACCGATTCCATCCACTGCATCGTAGGGCATGAGAAGCGTTTTTCTGTCTTTGAACCCAACCACTTCCGCCAAAATAGGTGCAAGTCTGTCTCTTTCACTCAGCGCATTATCCTCCGGCACAATCTTGCACACGTCTCCCAATCTGGCATCAGGTCCTGCAGATTCTATTGTCAATCCGACAATATTGATTACTTTACCCATTTTTCGGAATAAAGTGGTTTCCTTTACTCTTTGATATTTTTCAAAATTAACATTTCTGAATTCCAACCTAATCCCCCACTATCTCTCCTCTTTTTCGTAGGAAAGGAGCCTTAATTTCTGCGAGAGCTCTGTCAGTTGTGTCCCAAGGCCACAATCAAAAATACCACCCTCTGTCTCTATAAGACATTCATTGGGTGTCATTGTCAAATCTTCCACGACCTCAACGGTACTGTTCGGCACAGTTACACCCACCATAATTTGCTTCTTCTGCATACTCACATACGGATAGTCTTCTTTGGAAACA
>JAILPF010000426.1 GCA_024699575.1 Acetatifactor sp.
TATTGCTTGCAATGTCAAGGGAAATGTCACTGTAAAAGAGTTCCATTTCTTCGGAAACAGAACCAAGGTCAGAGAATCAGCGGTTTCCGCTGCCCTGATGTTAATGAGAAATTGTATGTTGGAATATTTCAGTAAAGTTACATTTGGAAATTAACGAAGAAAGCATATACCATTTTGGTGTATGCTTTTTTTGAAACTTTCACAATTATTTTGGAATTTTAAGACAATTTCCTTGAAAAAAATTTAATAGTTTAATATAATATAGGAAAGATGGTCCTATATTCCTATAAACTTTTTTTCAAGAATGATAGGGTGGGAAGCTATGTTTGACCAAATGACGAAGACAATATTCGATAACGCGATGGAATTGATAATTGCCTTTGATGAAGGGGGCAAAATCATTTATGCGAATGCACTGGCTAAGCACCAGTTAGATTATGATGAAATGATTTATGAGACCACCATAGAGGATTTGTTCCCGGGTTCATTTCGGACAGATGGAACAAAGATTGAAACCTCCTGGAAATTTGGACATGAAGCAAAAGAAGTCAGCGCGTATCGAAGAAACAGAACTTGTTTTACTGTTCTAGCACGGATTATCAAATGCCAGGATGAATCCGTGTATTATCTATGTTTGGCAAAAGACATCTCAGAAAAAATAATGCTGGAAAAAAAGGTCATTAAGACTCGTCAAGAGGCGGAAGCAGCATTAAAAGTCAAATCAGAATTTGTATCAAATATTACTCATGAGTTAAAGACACCGGTTAATGGTATTTTAGGGAATACTAGGGAATTGATTAATTTGGAGAGCCAGGCGGACAAGCAGCGATTGTTACATTTGGTCGAACGTGGTTGTAACGATATGATGGTGATTATCGGGAATGTGCTGGACTTCTCCAAACTGGAAGCAGGAAAGTTTATTCTTGAGCCGAGAGAATTTAATTTTCGTGGAATGATTGATTATGTGCGTTCCACCCATATCCATAAGATAGCGGAAAAGGGGTTGGAATTTTTTGTCAATATTTCACCGGACATTCCGGAGACAGTCATCGGGGATGAATTAAGACTTGCACAGATTTTAAATAATTTGTTATCGAATGCGACAAAATTTACCCATGTCGGAAAAATTATGATGGAGGTGGTTAAGACTGCACAGTTTCAGGATCAGATAGAATTGTTTTTCTTTGTGATTGATTCCGGAATCGGAATTGCACAGGAGGATCAGGATAAATTGTTCCAGAGTTTTTCACAGGTGGATGCATCTATTACCAGACAGTACGGAGGTAGTGGCCTCGGACTGAATATCTGCAAACAGCTGGTGGAGATGATGGACGGGGATATCAGTGTGGAGAGCGAGAGAGGAAAGGGCTCCGTATTTTCATTCCATGTTTGGCTAAAACTTCCTGAGGAAGAGGCGGGGGTCATGACACAAAATGCAGATGCTCAGGAAATTCTCCATAACCTGAAGGGTATGGTTGATGGCAGCGAAGATGGTAAAATATGGAAGTTTGGAACAGAAGAAAATCTTTCGGAAATACGAAAAAAAATGTCGAAACTGATATTGTGTATGGAGATGGAAAACTGGGAGAAGGCGGAGATGTTTGCAGAGACAGTCAAACATCTGACAGACACTGCACCCCAGGAGATTCGAACGATGACACTTCGCCTGAAAATGGCGGTTCAAAAGGAGGACTACAAAAAGGCAGTTGATGCCTTTGAAGGACTACAGAAGCTGCTTTGACAACGGAGGTACATTATGGCACAGGAAGGCAGAGAGGATGAGAAGATTCTGATTGTGGATGATGTGGAAGCCAATCGCTTTGTGCTCAGGGATATTGTACAAAGTATGGGATATATTCCTATTTTGGCGGAGAATGGGGAACAGGCACTTAAGGTTGTGGAACGTTTCCCGGTGCAACTTGTGATTCTGGATATTGCTATGCCGGTCATGGACGGATACGAATGCTGCCGTATGATGAAGGCAGACGCGAGGACCAGAAATATTCCGATTGTTTTTATATCTGCATTTGATGAGCCGGAGGACATTGTGCAGGGATTTGCGCTGGGCGGTGAAGACTATATTACCAAACCGTTCATACCGGAAGTGGTGAAGGCAAGAGTAAAAATTCATCTGCGACTCTATGAGGCAAACCAGAATCTGATGGATTTGAATCGTAAATTACAGACCTCCGTGAATGCACAGTTGAAACAGATGGAGGCAGAGCGTAAGAATGTACTTTATGCTCTGGGTAGAGTTGCAAGAGAAAATGCCCATTATGATAAGACCAATATGGAACGGTTAAGTCATAATTGCCGTGTTATGGCTGAGGCACTGCAACTTACGGTTACATACAGTGGACTGATTTCGGATACTTTTGTCAGTACAATTGAGATTGCTGCTCCTCTTTGTGATATTGGAAATCTCACGGTGCCGACTGATATTCTTCAAAAGACCGGCGAACTGACAAAGGAGGAAATGCAGATTATGCAGACCCATCCGACAATTGGTGCCAAAATTTTGCGGGATATTCAGATTTCCAGTGGGGATAATGACTTTTTGCAAATGTCCATTGAAATTGTAAATTACCACCATGAGAACTGGGATGGAACAGGATATCCGACCGGAAAAGAAGGAAACGATATTCCTCTGCCTGCGCAGATTGTAGCTGTGGTCAATTCCTTCTGTGCTTTGACGGAATCGCGTTCGTACCGTGAAGCTTATACTCCGGATGAGGCAATTGCCATTATGGAGGAGGATTGCGGAGTAAAATTTAATCCTGAGATTTTTTCAGTCTTAAAAAAAATACATCGTCAAATGATTTGATAGAAATGATTTGACATTAGGTAGAAGCAGAGGAAGGGAGGGAGCACTATGCGTCCGATACGTGTCCTGGTAGTGGAGGATTCCCTGGTGTTTCGGGAGCTCTTAGTGCGAAATCTGGGGATGGACCCCGGCATAGAAGTAGTGGCGAGTGCAGAAAATCCATATGAAGCAAGAGACGCTATTGTAAAATACAAGCCGGATGTAATGACCCTGGATATAGAGCTTCCCCGCATGAATGGTATTGAGTTTTTAAAGAAGCTGATGCCTCAGTATCCGATGCCGGTGGTGGTTATCAGTTCCCTGAGCGATAAAGTATTTGATGCGCTGAATGCCGGAGCGGTGGATTTTGTGGCAAAGATGTCCATGATGGACAAAAAGAGTCTGGAAGAATTTGTCCGGCAGGATCTGGTGGACAAGATAAAAATAGCTTCCATAGCCAGATTAAAGATGGTGGGGAAAGCGAGGACGGATTATCCGGTGTTGGATGTACCCAATCCAAGCGGCCGTAACCTGGTTGTCGCAATCGGGGCATCCACCGGTGGAGTGGAAGCCTTGGATACCATCCTGACACAGTTTAAAGAAGATACACCGGGAGTGGTAATAGTACAGCATATGCCTGCTGGCTTTACCAAACATTTTGCCGACCGATTAAACAGCAGATGCAGGATGGCGGTGCGGGAGGCGAAAAACGGAGATGCTGTTGTTCAGGGACAGGTTCTCCTAGCCCCCGGTGGTAATTCGCAGATGCGGCTGGTGAAAGCGGGAGACGGTTATCAAGTGGTACTTCGTGAGGAAGCAAAGGTAAACGGACATTGCCCTTCCGTAGATGTACTGTTCGAATCTGTTGCAAAAACTGCAGGCAATCAGGCGCTCGGGATTATTCTTACCGGAATGGGCGCAGATGGCGCAAAAGGTCTTTTGGATATGAGGCGCGCCGGAGCAAGAACAATCGGACAGGATGAATCCACTTGTGTAGTATACGGTATGCCCCATGTGGCATACGAACTGGGAGCGGTAGAATATCAAGAAAAACTATCAAACATTGCAAAAAGAGCTTACACACTATTAAACGAAATGTGAGGGTGACAAAATGAGGATACTTTTAGCAGAAGATGATTATGTGACCAGAAAAGCCATGAATAGTTTCCTGTCAAAGTATGGGGAATGTGATGTGACAGTGGATGGCATGGAGGCAGTGGATGCTTTTATGTTGGCATTGGAAGAAGGCAATCCCTACGATTTAGTGTGCCTGGATATTATGATGCCTGTCATGGACGGTTATCAGGCACTGGTGGGCATCCGTAATTTGGAGAAGGAGAGAAATATCCCGGAAGATAAGGCTGCCAAGGTTATTATGACTACGGCTCTGAATGATGAAGCCAATGTCAAGATGGCATTCGAACTGGGTTGTACAATATATTCCGGTAAACCGATAGACCAAGACAGATTTGAGCAGGCTTTGAAGAAGCTGAAGTTAATCTAGAGAGGAGAAACCTATGGGCGAAGCGTTCAATACAGATGGCATGCTGGACATGTATTTGTTTGAAAACAGCCAGCTGCTGGAACAACTTCAGGACATTGTGTTGGAGCAAAAGGATGCGGAATGTTTTGATGAAGACAGCATCAATGAGATCTTTCGAACCATGCATACTATAAAAGGTTCCTCCGGTGTCATGATGTACGATGAAATTACGGCAGTGTCACATAAGCTGGAGGATGTGTTCTATTTTCTGCGTGAGAATCATCCAAAGAATGTTCCACATCTGGAGCTGGTGGAACATGTACTTGCAGTTGCTGATTTTATCACGTCTGAGATGATGAAACTGCAAAATGGTGAGACTGCTGACGGAGATGCATCGAAACTGATTGCGGAACTTGACAAATTTTTGAAGAAAATCCAGGGTGGCAAGAAAGATGCACAGAATGTGCAGGAGAATGTCCATGAGGAACCTAAGCATTTCTACATTGCACCTATGGCTACAGCGGCAAGCCGTTTTTACAAAATATATGTTACTTATAAGCCCGGGCTGGAACTCGTCAGCGTGCATGCGTATAAACTGGTGTATTCTCTGAAGGAGATTGCGGAAGACCTGCTGCATTATCCGGAGGATATCATCTCAGATGAAAAAAGCGGGGATGAAATTCTGGATAATGGTTTCAAGATTCTCTTGCAGGCACAGACCAGCATAGATGAGTTGCAGGAACTGATTCAGCCTGGGTATGATATCGAAAAGGTAGATATCTATGAGTGTACCGCCAAGGAATTCCAGATGGGATTCGACAGTTTTGGCTCAGAAATCAGGATTGATTTGGATTCCTCTGTGGAGGAAATTGAAGCTGCCGCAACTAAGGCAGAAGAAGAGAAACCGAAGTCACAGCCGGAGAAAACCTTTGCCCCCGGTGATTTTGTCATCGAGTCCAAAGGACCGGGTAAAACGAAGAAGCTGGCAAAAGATACCCCAAAGAAGGTGGAAAAAGCTACTTTCCTGAGCGTGGACATTAAGAAGATGGACCAGTTGATGGACCTCATTGGAGAACTTGTTATTTCTGAATCCGTGGTGTTACAGAACCAAGACTTGAAGGTCCCGGGATTAAAGCTTGATAATTTCAATAAGGCAGCAGGTCAGATGACAAAGATTTCCAGTGATCTGCAGAATGTTATCATGAGTATGCGAATGGTGCCATTGACCAACACCTTCCAGAAAATGAATCGAATCGTGTTCGATGTGTCCAGAAAACTTGGCAAAGAAATCGAGTTTGAGATGATTGGGGACTCCACGGAAGTGGATAAAAATATTATCGAACATATTTCTGATCCGCTCATGCATCTTGTGAGAAACTCTGTGGACCATGGAATAGAGATGCCGGAGGAGCGAATGGCAAAGGGCAAGACAGAGAAGGGGAAGATTACACTCTCTGCGAAGACGGAATCCGGAAAAGTATGGATCGCTGTGAAGGATAACGGTGCAGGCCTGAGTCGGGAGAAAATTCTAAAAAAGGCAAGAAATCAAGGCTTACTGGATTACACAAAGGATGATGCTTCCTACACAGATAAGGAAGTGTATCAGTTTATCACTCTGCCGGGCTTCTCCACCAACGAGACTGTGACAGAGTATTCCGGAAGAGGCGTGGGGATGGACGTTGTGGTATCCAATCTACAGTCTATCGGAGGGTCTTTGGAGATAGAAAGCTCGCCGGGACAGGGGAGTACCATGAACCTGAAAATCCCGCTCACTTTGGCGATTATCGATGGTATCGTGATGGAGGTCGGAAAATCGGCTTTTGTTTTGGAGACAGGCGTGGTAAAGGAATTTGTGAATGTCAGGGAAAGTAAATTGGTGCATAAGCCCGACGGAGAATCCTTTGTAATGATTAGAGGAGAATGTTTCCCGGTACTCAGGCTGGATGAACGATACCACATCGAATCCGGGGAAACAAAGGATACAGATGGAATGCTTGTTATTATTGAAGTCGAGAAAAAACAGATATGTCTGTATGTAGACCGGTTGATTGGCAAACAGGAAATCGTAATTAAACCGATTCCGGATTATGTAAAGAAGGTGAAGGGAATTTCCGGGTGCACACAGTTGGGAGACGGAAGCATTGCATTGATTCTGGATGCCGCAGGATTGATTGAGTGAGAAAGGCAGGGTGGATATGGCTGAAGCAGAAGTAAGGAGCAACAAGTATGTGACCTTTAAATCCGGAGAAGAATATTTTGGTATTGAAATACAGTATGTTAATGAAATTATTGTATTTCAGGAGATTACAAAGGTGCCGGAGAGTGAGGAGTATATCAAGGGCCTGATTAATCTGCGCGGTAAGATTATTCCGGTCATTGATGTAAGAATTCGTTTTAAACAGGAACCCTTTGAGTATGATGACAGAACCTGCATTATTGTTATCAAGGTAAAGAACACAGTGGTCGGACTGATTGTGGAGAAGATTGCTGATGTGGTGGAGATATCTGAGGAGAATATTATTCCATCGCCCAGTCTCGCAAAGCTTGAGACAGCGCAGAACAGATATGTGTATGCAATCGGCAAGATAGGAGATCAAGTGAAATTACTTTTGGATCCTGACCGGCTGTTAAATGATGAAGAGCTGGTGGCACTGGAACAGGTCAGTGGTGATTTGGCGGAGAGTTCAGATGCAACTGATAACGGTAAAGTAACAAACGAAATACTCGATAAAGGAGAGAATGAATCATGAATAATAGTACAAAAATTTACTCCAAACTACTGATTGCGTTTTTGGTAATTGATGCACTTTTCATACTTGTCCTTGTGGGTACCTATCTGATGTGCAAGAGCCTTGCCTATTCAGCAAACCCGGAGGAAATTTTGAAAAGATATCCCGTCTTTGGTATCGGCGTTTTTATTATAATGTTTATCGTCATGACGTTTGTCACTGTTTCTTTTGGCAGGTTGTTTAGAGTTTCTTTCAAGAATCTTGCGGATGCTGCACAGAAGCTTTCAGAAGGCCAGACGGATGTGAAACTTGAGCGGGATGTGGAAGGCGAGATGGGCATCATTGTGGATAAATTCAATCAAATTGTGGAAGTCAGTCAATATCAGGCGAAGGTGATGGAGGAAGTTGCGGCAGGCAATCTGACAGTGAATGTAAAAACAGCATCCGATAAGGATGTTCTTGGAAATGCAATCAAAAAGATGGTGGAGAAGAATTGCAGTGTTTTAGGCAACATTAATGATTCCGCCAGCCAGATGCTCACAAGTGCAGCTGAGGTTGCAAGCGCGTCAGAGGCATTGGCAGAAGGGTCAACAGATCAGGCGAGCGCTATTGAAGAAGTAACGGTTTCGGTGAGTGATATTGCGGATAAGACAAGATTAAACGCAACAAAGGCTGACGAAGCAAAACAACTGATGGAGGATGTTCTCGGTGATGTGGAGGCCGGCAACGAACAGATGAACAAGATGGTAGAGGCTATGAATGATATTAATAAATCCTCCGAGAGCATTTCAAAGATTATAAAAGTAATTGACGATATTGCATTTCAAACAAATATTCTGGCACTGAATGCGGCGGTGGAAGCAGCGAGAGCGGGCGAAGCCGGAAAAGGCTTTGCGGTGGTGGCTGAGGAAGTCAGAAATCTGGCAGCCAAGAGCTCAGCAGCAGCAAGTGAGACAGCGGAGCTGATAGAGGACTCTATTCTCAAAGTGGAAGCAGGAACTGATTTGGCAGATAAAATGGCAGTGACTTTGGACAAGATGACCGGTATAGTGAAAGAAAGTGCGCAGCTTATCACAGATATTGCGGATGCATCCGGTTTTCAGGCAGTTGCTATCAGCCAGGTAAACACAGCAATTGAACAGGTTTCAGAGGTGATTCAAACGAACTCTGCGACCAGTCAGCAATGTGCGGCAGCAAGCGTTGAGCTTTCCGGGCAGGCTAAGAAAATGAAAGAGCAGATTTCGGTTTATAAACTGGGATAAAAAACAAGGAAGGTGAAGGACATGGCAGAATTGACAGTAGAAGAAGTTGATATCCTGGGTGAAATAGCCAATATAAGTCTGGGAAATGCGGCAACAACACTTAGTATGATGGTAAACCACAAAGTACATATTACGACTCCCAATATAAAACTCATTAACCGAAGCGAAGCTTTGGATGATTACGAGGAGACCTGTATTTTTGTTCAGATTCAATATGTGCAGGGATTGGAGGGCAATAATGTGTTTATTTTGAAAGACCAGGATGTCCTTTGCCTGACAAATTTGATGATGGGCGGCTCCGGAATGGATGTCCAGGGAACCGTTGGGGATTTGGAGTTGAGCGCTGCATCTGAAGCGATGAATCAGATGATGGGAACGTCCGCTACCAGCATGGCTACCATGTTGGAGAGAAGCGTGGATATCAGCACTCCGCAGGTGAATCACATTGATGTTGAGAGCGTTAAAATTTTTGAAAAGATGTTTGAAACTTTTCAGGAAAAATTTGTAAAGATTGCTTTTAAACTGGAGATAGAAGGACTGATTGACTCTACTATGGTTCAACTATATCCGGTCAGCTTTGCAAAGGATATGTGTGAGGCGTTCAGGAGTAAAGGTAACTGATGTTTGCATAAACTTAGGGGAATACTCGGGGAAAGGCGGCAGGGATGAACAAAAAGTACACAGTCAGAAGACAAATTAAGCTTTTGGTGACGGGGGCGGTTTTTTTGGCTACTCTAATTGTGGGGTTTGATGCAATGATTCTCTCGTATAAAACGGTGAGAAAGGATTATATCCGGACCGCTGAGAGTGCGACGAGTCACTTGCTTCGAACGCTGGAAAACGGTGGTGATGCATGGTATTATGATGGAGAAACCGGTAAAGTTTACGTGGGAGATGAGGAAATCAGCCCTCAATTGTTTGATGCAGTCAATGAAGGTAATGTGGCTGTTAAACACACTATTTTCAAGGATGACTTGCGAGTGCTCACCAATATCAGAAAAGAGAATGGAGAGTATGCTACCGGAACAAAAGCGGATGCAGATATCTATGCCATTGTAAAGACCGGTAAAACCTTTACAAAGAACGGCGTAGATATTATCGATGACAGATATACGGTTTGTTATATGCCTATTTACAGTGAAGGCCAATTCTGGGGAATGATGTTTACCGGTGTCAGTCATTCTGCACTCTCAGCAGAGTCATCACAGATGATGTTGATAATCGTGTGCGGAATTGTTTTTTCGCTGATAGCGGTTTATATTATTTCCAGTATAATTATGAAAAAGATGGCTGATAAACTGGTGAAAAGTATCAGTTCCGGTTATAATCAGTTGATTGAATTTTCGGGACAGATTCAGGAACTTTCCGGAAAAACCACAGCCGGTACCACAGACATTATAAAAGCAATGAACAATGTGGCTGATGGGGCAACCGGGCAGGCTGCAGCGACGCAGGAGGCGATGGCATCGACGGAGGCCTTCACACAGAGCATCGATGTGGTCAACTATGAAATCAGAGAAAGCAAGGATTATTTGAACAAGAT
>JAILPF010000432.1 GCA_024699575.1 Acetatifactor sp.
TCCATCTTCCTTTAACAATAACTCTGCAGATTTCAATTTACCATTGTAATTATAACCCATAGCATATCCATGCGCTCCGGTATCATGGATAACAAGATAGTCTCCCATTTCAATTTCAGGCAGTTCTCTGTCAATTGCAAATTTATCGTTATTCTCACACAGAGAACCGGTCACATCGTAAAGGTGGTCGCATGGGCTATCCTCTTTTCCCAAAACAGTAATATGATGATATGCCCCATACATAGCAGGGCGCATCAAATTCACTGCACATGCATCCACACCAATATATTCTTTATGGGTATGCTTTTCATGGATTGCCTGTGTTACCAGATGGCCGTAAGGTCCCATCATAAATCGACCAAGCTCAGTATAAATCGCCACATCACCCATACCTGCAGGTACTAAAATTTCCTCATAAACCTTACGTACACCTTCTCCAATGACCTTGATGTCATTTGCTTCCTGATCCGGGCGATAGGGAATACCAACTCCACCTGATAGGTTGATAAAAGTTATATTGGCACCTGTCTCCTCTTTCAACTTCACTGCAAGCTCAAACAACTTGCGTGCGAGAGTCGGATAATAGTCATTCGTTACCGTATTACTTGCAAGGAAGGAGTGAATTCCAAAATTCTCTACGCCCTTCTCTTTTAAAATGCGAAATCCTTCAAAAAGCTGCTCCGTTGTAAATCCATATTTAGCATCCCCCGGATTATCCATAATACTGTTGCTTATAGAAAAAAGTCCGCCGGGATTATACCTGCAACTCAAAGTTTTTGGAAGATACCCAAGTATATTCTCTAAATAATCAATATGTGTAATATCATCCAGATTAATGATTGCACCAATCTTCTCAGCATACTCAAACTCTTCCGCAGGAGTATCGTTTGAGGAAAACATAATATCCTCACCCTTCACACCCATAGCATTGCTCAGCATTAATTCTGTGAGCGACGAGCAATCACATCCACAACCATATTCTCTCAAAATATTAATCAAAAAAGGATTGGGGGTCGCTTTCACCGCAAAAAATTCCTTGTAACCTTTATTCCAGGAAAAGGCATCTCTCAACGCTTTTGCATTCTCTCGAATTCCTTTTTCATCATAAATATGAAAAGGTGTAGGATACTTTTTAACAATTTCTTCAATCATTTCTTTTGTAACAAACGGTTTTTTCTTCATAGTACTCCTCTCCTCCTGCCTTTACTCAAAATGCATTTTCAATTATTTTATACATTTTCAATCTGCCAGTCAATCGGTTTTATTCCATTTTTCTGCAAAAAATTGTTTGTTTTGCTAAAAGGTCTGCTTCCAAAAAAACCTCTATAGGCAGATAGAGGACTGGGATGAGGAGCTTCCAATATCAAATGGTGTGGATTATGCAGCATACTTCGCTTGGATTGTGCCGGTTTGCCCCATAAAATAAAAACAATAGGGCGATCTTGAGTATCCAATGCTCTAATTGCAGCATCTGTAAACTTTTCCCAACCCTTTCCCTGGTGAGAATTTGCCATATGTGCCCGAACTGTAAGCACTGTATTTAACATAAGCACGCCCTGCTTTGCCCATTTCACCAAATATCCGTTATTCGGAATGTAACATCCAAGGTCATCGTGCAACTCTTTATATATATTCACGAGGGAAGGCGGGATTTCCACATCCGGCTTCACAGAAAAACATAAACCGTGTGCCTGTCCTATATTATGGTAAGGATCCTGTCCTATAATCACTACTTTTACTTCATTTAAAGGTGTTAGATGAAAAGCGTTGAAGATATCGTCCGCCGGCGGGAATACCTGCGTATGCTCATATTCGGACTTCACAAACTGATACAGTTCTTTATAATATGGTTGACTGAATTCATTCTCCAGTACAGTCAACCAGTCATTTGTTATCATGCTCATAGTCTTACGCTGACCCCTTTATTCCTCAAATACTCTTTTACATCACGAATTTCAAGTTCTTTATAATGAAACAGAGATGCAGCCAAAACAGCCTCAGCCTTTGCTTGCGTCAATGCATCATAAAAATGCTCAAGTTTTCCGGCTCCACCGGAAGCTATCACCGGAATACCGACCGCTTCGGCAATTGCTTTCGTTAATGGAATATCATACCCTGCTTTGGTTCCATCCCCATCCATACTGGTAAGCAGAATCTCTCCTGCACCAAGTTTTTCCGCTTTCAATGCCCATTCCACTGCATCTATTCCCATATCTACGCGGCCACCGTTTTTATAGATATTCCAACCGCTTCCGTCTTCTCTGCGCTTTGCATCAATAGCAACCACAACGCACTGACTTCCAAATTTATCGGCAGCATCACTGATTAACCGGGGATTCATAATGGCGGCGGAATTAACTGAAATCTTATCAGCACCTTCTCTAAGAATCACTTTAAAATCCTCCACCGTTCTGATACCCCCCCCAACAGTAAACGGAATAAACACCTTGCTCGCAACACTCCTAACCCATTCCAGCTGTGTGGATCGGCTTTCTGCGGAAGCAGAAACATCTAAAAAAACCAATTCATCCGCTCCTGCCCTATCATATGCTGCAGCCACTTCTGCAGGATCTCCTGCATCACGGAAATTAACAAAATTAACGCCCTTAACTACACGCCCATCCTTCACATCAAGACAGGGAATTACTCTCTTTGTATGCATGGCTGTTACACTCCATTCTCATGAATTAATTCAATAAAATTCTTTAAAATCTTCAAACCGGTCTCCGAACTTTTTTCCGGGTGGAACTGACACGCAAAAATTTTACCTGATTCCACAGATGCATGAATAGTAACTCCATACTCCGTTGTTGCAGTCACAATTCCCTCGTCCTCAGCTTCCAGATAATAGGAGTGGACAAAATAGACAAACGGATTCCCGGAAAGTCCCTGAAACAAGCGTCCGTCTCTTGGGAAACTAAGATTATTCCAGCCGATGTGAGGAATTTTTAATCCTGCTGATGCCGGGATTCTTTTGATTTTCCCCTTGAGCAGGCCCAAGCCTTTCACCCCGGGACTTTCCTCACTGCTTTCAAAAAGCAATTGCAAGCCTAAGCAGATTCCCAAAAGTGGAATCTCTTTTTCCACAATTTGATAAATCACTTTATCGAGCTCATATTTTTGTAATTTTTCTATTGCGTCACCAAATGCTCCTACCCCCGGTAAAATCACACCGTCAGCATCTAAAATCTGCCTGGCATTTCTGGTTACAATCACACTCTCACCCAGAGCTTGAAGAGCTTTTTCAACGCTTTTAATATTTCCTGCATCATAATCTATAATAGCAATCATTTTTCTCCTCGTTTCATAACACAGTTCTAGAATTATACCGGCAGACTATTGCTGATTGTCAATAAAGACGGTATCTCCCATCTCTTCTTCCTCAGGCAGGACATCCTGTATCGGTTTTTCCACCTGCGGTTCAAGTTCCTGCTCATTCCAGGATCCAAAGCCTTTTCCATCAACAATTGCATATATCATACCGGAATAATCAACATCATTTTTCTCACCTGCAATCTCGAGAGCCTGTTCCTCATTTAAGCCAAATACATCAGCAAGATAACCCAATAATTCATTATACAGGGCAGTAACTTCGCCTCCGGCATTATACTGACCGGCATACTCAAACAAATCCGGGAACGCAGCTACAGACTGTATCAAACTATCCAGCGCTTCTGCGTGTTTATTCTCTTCCATAAGCAATTGATATTCACGAATCCATAATCTTACGCGCAAAATACTTTCGGATTTACCATACATAATCCGCTCGCTTTCCTTCAAGCGCTTGCCATATAAATTTTGATAACATGCTTCATAATCCTGCTGATAATACGCATCTCTACCTGCTTTTTTTACTGAATAATCGCTGGCAATATTTGCCACCAAGATAATCACGGCTCCAATACTTGCTCCAAGCAATAAAATCGGTAGCATTTTCTTCAAAGAAAGCTTCTTTCCACTCTTTTCAGGTGTTTTCTCCTTAGGTACCTTCTCCTTTTTAGGTTTTTTTTCTTTCTTAGGCTTCTTTTCCTTTTTTTCTTCTTCCCCTTCGGCGTCTCCACCATCAGAAGCAGCTTCTTCGCCCTTTTTCCCTTTCTTAGCCTTTTTGTCCTTTTTCTTTTTTTTCTTTCCGCCTTCCTGATCCATCTCATTTAATATTTCTTTATTCTCGTCAGAAAGTTGAATAGCCTCCTCTTCTTTCGCTTCTTCCGGTTCCTCATCCTCTTCCGTTAAAGCATTAAAAAGCTTTGCAAATAATCCCTTCTTTTTCTTAGGTTCTTCATCCAAAGATGTTTCTGCTGGTGTTTTCTCAC
>JAILPF010000526.1 GCA_024699575.1 Acetatifactor sp.
ACTTTCCGGACAGAGAGGTAATTCGTTTATGCAACAGGCTGTTGCACGTGGAATGCAGTCAGCTGGTGAAAACGGTGGAGCGGGCGCTATGAACATGGGATTCATGGGAATGGGGCTTAACATGGCTGGAAATGGAGTGGGCGGTTTACAGCAACCCGTAGGTGTTGGTGGAATGCAGCAGGCTCCTGTACAGCAGGCACCCGCTGAGGACCCGGTTACAAAACTGAAACAGATGAAGGAATTATTGGACGCCGGTATTATCTCTCAGGAAGAATTTGATGCTGCGAAGGCAAAATTCTTAGGCTAGGAGGTCTTTATGTCAGACGAAATGATAATAGACACCTCCGGGAGTGCGACAGACGGACAAACCAAATGTCCTAAGTGTGGAGCAACCGATATCAGTACAAATGAAAGTACGGGAATGCTTCGCTGTAACTTTTGTCGTTATACCTTCCAGCCTGAGGTATTGGAAGACATGCAATCCGGAGTCGGAAATTTATCCGGAGAGCAGATTGGCAGCGGCGCCGTGGACATTGATGAGCAGGCGGAAACCATGGTGACCATGAAGTGTACCAGTTGTGGTGCAGAGGTGGTTGTTAATATGAATGAAAGCACCCAGGCCAGATGTCATTGGTGCAGAAATATGCTTTCCATTAATTCCAAGGTGCCCAATGGGGCGGTTCCGGATGTCATCTTGCCGTTTAAAATGAAGAGGGAAGAAGCTAAGGAACTCATTGATGGCTTTGTCGGAAAGCGTAAATTCTATGCGAATAAGGTTTTTCGGAGAGAATTTTCCACAGAAAATGTCATGGGAGTATATTTTCCCTACATGCTTGTGGATATGAAAGGGCATGCTACCTTTGAAGGTGTGGGTGAGCACGAAAAGTCCAGGAGAACAGTTACCAGAAAAAGCGGTGACAAAGAAATCAAAGAGACAATATATACTGTCCAGGCTTTTAAGGTCCAAAGAGAATGCGATGTGGAAATTGATGACCTTGCTGTTGAAGCAAGTGTCAGACGTGCCGGAGCTTCCGTGGAAAATGAGACCAACAATATCATCAACGCGATTCTTCCCTTCGACACGGAAAATTGTGTAAAATTTGATTCAAATTATCTGAATGGTTATACATCAGAAAAGCGTGATGCCAACAAGGACGAACTTCAGGGAATTGTGGATAGTCAGGAGAGGGAAGCTACGAAATTCGCATTGAATCCAAGCGTAGAAAAGTATGACCGTGGCGTGAACTGGACCCATGCGGAGGTTCAAAAAGAGGGTGAAAAGTGGCTCTCCGCCTATCTTCCGGTCTGGCTTTACTCTTACGTGGAAAGTCCGGGGACTCCGAAGCAATTGACACATTATGTGGCGGTCAATGCCAGAACGAAAGAGACCACCGGAAGTGTGCCGCTCAATAAAGGACGGTTGGCATTCTTTACGGCTTTGATAGGATTGCTTACGCTGTTGTTTACCTCATTTATATGTTTCAGCAACGTATCGGAGTTCGATGTAGAAAGCCTGTTCCTGTTATTGACCCCTCCTATTGTGGCCTCGGCTGCGTTCTTCTGGATTATATACAGTCGATATCGAAATACCGGAGCACGGCATCATTTTGAAAATGAGACGAAAATACATATCAGTAATATCCAGGCTGATGATGAAATGATTCGGGTATTTGAGACAGAGAACTCTCATTTTTCAGAAGCCAATAACACAAAAGTTACGGTAGAACATTTAAGCAGAAGAGCATAATTACAAAGCTCAAACTCAGCGTAGTTTGAGCTTTGTAATGCTAAAAAATGGACGGATGAATGCAGGTGAGATTGCGGAACAATTGGACATTACCCCTGCGGCATTATCCTATCATCTGAAGCTTTTGAAGGGTGCTGACCTGGTCATGGAGTACAAGCAGAAAAACTTCATCTACTATGAGATTAACACTTCGGTTTTCGACGAGCTGATTATGTGGATTATTTCAATAGTTTCGCTTGTTGGAACGGCCTTTGCAATTACTTTTTTGCCGGAACAGATGAGAAAGAAAAAGCCGGTGCAATATCAAATGTGAAGGGAAGGTTAGTCTTGTTTTGGGTGGAGCTATGACGATGGTCATGCTAGGAAGCCTATGTGTGGCTTCTATCATAACGGTTTTTTATGGATATAGGGTATATACAAAGGAAATTGAGTCTGAGAAAAGAGGAGGGAAAGACTTATGATTACAACATCAACTTACATGGGAATTACACTTATGATTGCTCTGGGGGTGATTCTTCCGCTTGCAGTTGCAATCTGGTGGGTGAAGACAAGAAAAGAAAAATTT
>JAILPF010000544.1 GCA_024699575.1 Acetatifactor sp.
CTCCTCTTTATAATAGCGCTTTCCATAAAGAAGCTGTCTGACCAAAGCCTCACCGCCTGCCATATTGGTATCCGGTTCCACCCACATAGCTCCCTCTGCAATCCATTGCCCCTTTTTGATTGCCTGTTTGATTCGTTCAAACAGCTCCGGATAATATTTTTTGCACATCTCATATGCAGCCGGCTGGCTCTGCAGATATTTATACTCCGGATTTTCCTCAATCAAACGAAGCTGCGCCGCAAAGGTTCTGGCAGTTTTTCTATGGGTTTCCGCCATGGGCCACAGCCATGCCAAGTCCAGATGTGCATTGCCGATGGCATAGAAAACAGGAGCAGTCGTTCCATTGTGTGCTTCCATCACGGGGCGAAGAGCCTCCCTTGCCTCACGATAGGATTCTCTTCGCTTATCTTCATCCTGCTCAAAGTCCACAATCAGGGTAAAATTTTCCAACGCTTTGGCAATTTTTGCAACTCTAAGGCTCGATTCATCCAATGTAAACAGAAGTTTCACCAGAGTATCCACGTCCACAAAAAGCTGATATGCATCCTCATTCCAAATTCCGAATGTACATTTTCCGAGCACACGCCTGCTGCCCTCAACAGCGGGATCTTCATAGCTTCCGGGCAAAACCGGTCCGGTAGCGCAGCCACCGTTTGGAGATTCCGGATAAAAATGTCCTGCATAGGTTTCCATCAGGATATCGTACTCTTCTCCTCCCTCCGCGCACACAGTAAGTGTATTATCCTCCACAAAATGATGTCGTTCCGACACCCAGGATGCCCGGTAAGTTCCAAAGGATTTGCCGTTTACAAACAGCGTGGACTCCCCGCCCGGATTCAAATTCATGACAATTCTCTCACCCTTTGCCTGTACCGGGAGCTGTACTTTTCCCTTAAACCAGCAGTACTCCCATAATTCACCCCAGGTAAACCCTTCCTGCACCTTCGCAAAAGAGCCTTTCAAAGCTTCCTCCGGGGAGATATGCTCCATGGTTTTAAATGCCTCCCATTCAATCTCACCCAGTGGCTTGTAGAAATCATCTTTTAATGTTCTCATCCAATGTTCAATTCTACCGTGCCATTCTGATTTTACAATTTTCATTTTTTGCCTCCATGTATCTTCACTTGTTTTGCATAACTTTCATATTCAAACAGCATAGTCCTCGTGTTCTCATCCCACTGGGCTTCCACTGCCACAGCATTCCCGTCCGAGTCGACAGCTTTTACATTCTGTATTTCATAGGGTGTACGAATCCTGATGTACGCCCTGATATTGTCGGCGGTATGTACCCGCATGTTAAAATCCGTCTCCGTACAGGTTAAATCCATAACTCTGGCAGAGCAACCTATCACGCGGAGTGATTCCTCCTCAATAACAGCAAAATCAAAAAGAATCGTATTCTCATCCGGTCCGATTTCTTTGCGGGTAACAATCTGATAATCGCAGCTGGACATATCCGCAAATAATCCGTCAAACACTTTTCTTTCCTCTGAGACACTCTCATCCATCACCGCACTGATAATATATGGTCCTCTGTGGAGTGTAATATGATTTGTATAAGTAAAACTTCCGCCCGCTTCCTCGATTGCATCTCTTATCCAATCTCTGTACCTATCGGATAGTTCTTTTTTCAAACAGATTTCGGCAGGTGTCTTATGCCATATAATCAGGCGTCCTTTCCCCACCTCATACACCCCGCCCGGTGCATCTTTCGAAATTCCGGCCTGCTCAAACAGATGTGCTGCAGGCGTATCATATCCGTCTTTTTTCCACCAGAAATCAATCCGGTGATACGGGTCACTTCCATCTCCCACATAAAAAAGTGTTCCCCCGTTTCTAATCCACCCCGCCAGTGTAGTATTCACATCCGGGGCCTGTGGCTTAATGTATTCATAACTTAGGATCAAATACTTAAAATTCTTCAGATAATCAGCATATCTTCTCACATTGTCCAGAAGAACCGGTCGAATCGGCAGCCCATATTTTAGCAGAGGCATTGTCAATCCATAGAACTGTGGAAAAGCGATACTCTCGATAAACTCCAAAGTCTGCGTCTTCTCCACACTGTCCGGAAAAGTTCTCTGATACAATCCACTGTCAGACACCAGCACTCCCACGTTCTCCTGCAGATTTTCAAAATAAAACCTATTCTGATCCATATCCCCGAACAACTGGAACATGCCTGACAGATAAGTGGCATAATGTTCGGGAATCATTTTTCCTTCTTTTGTCTCCAAACCCGCTCTAACCTTTGGATACTTTTCCTCAAATACCCTATGGGGCCAAGGGCAGATTTCATAGTGATGAATGTATGGGTGAAGAAGGGATGCAGTGGCAGTCTTTCGATAATTGTACTCGTAGTTCTCCCATGTATAGGACGGTCGGTCCTCTATGGGATCATTTAAAAACCACATTCTTCTTCCTGTTCCATTCACCAGTTCCTGCATCACACCATATTCCAGATATGCAGTCTCAAAGGTTCTCTCTTTTTTCACACCCTCATACACATTTGGCTCTCTGGACGTTCCGGTCCAAATCTGTGCGATATAGCCGTCCACCGTAGGGATTTCCAGCAGTTGCGCCTGAGGGCTTAAAATTTTCCACTGAGTGTAATTAATCAGACTATGTGTCGGCACATAAAATTTCAAATCCTTGGCATATTTCACTTTGGCATATTCTTTCAGCGCCCCGCTCACGCGCTCTATCGTCCTCTTGTACAGATACGCTTTCAATTTTGCACATCGGTAGCTTGAATCCAGGTCTGTATGCTGGGGTTTAAAAGGTTCATGATAAAAAATCTCATACTCCCTCGCAAAAGCCTTGGAATATCCACTCTTATCCCAGAATTCCGGTTCTTCCACATGAATGGCTTCCACTCCGCAGTCAACAGCTATCTTCATACGTTCCGTCATGTAATCTGCAAAGGCTATTGTTGGCACCATATAGGGAACGGTCGGACCGTGGCTGACATCTCTTCCCTGACGATCCACCTGCCCCTCATCCCAATGCTTTCGTCCATCCCATTTCCCGTCCAGATAGTCCTGATATTCCCCCCATGCAATTCCGGTCATCAGATGTACCACATATCCCTTATCCCTGTATTGTCTGACTCTTTCCGGCATGGAATCATCTATCCCATATACCATTACAAAATCACACCCGAAATCCACCGATTCACGATAGGGTTCCGATGCCTGATATCCTGTGAGCACTTCACTTTTTTCCCGAATATATGCCATAATTTTCTCCCTTTAAAAAGAGAGGCGGGATATTGTCCGAATAGAAACCCGCCTCTCTTTTTTCCATCAAGCATTCAAATCAACGAATCTTAGTAAGCAAAATCATCTCTTGTTTTTGACATTTCTGTCATATACTCCAAAAATTTCTCTGTTTCGCCATTCTCATTTGTACGGATGTACTCCTGATAATCTTCCAAAAGCTTTCTTGCGTCAGCCTCGGTATCTGCAAAGTATGCTCTCTCTACATACTCCTTCTCTTTTTCACCGTCCTGAGCCCATTCAGCCCACTCCAGGTAATTCTCATAACCGGATGCGACCGCATCAATAGGATATCCTTTTACCTGTTCCACAGGTCTGATTTCCTTATAAGCCTTTACATACTCGTTCTCAGCTTCTGCCATAAAAGGATCGGACTCGCCAAACCATAAGGTGTTCTTCTTTGCCACATAGGTTCTTCCCTGCATGTAGTTAATTCCGCGCTGTCTTAACTCTGTGGTCACTCCATTTGCATCCTCAGCATATCTTGCAGTCAGTTCATCCGTCATTCTGGGCTGGCCGTCAGCGTTCAATACATAGGTATCTCCCTCAAAGCCATACTGAATCAGTTTCTTTCCTTCTTTACTGTTTACATAATCCAGCCAGGTCATTGCCGCATCAAGGTTAGAGCATGTAGTCGGGAAGAAAATTACAGGGGATCCGCTTATTCCTTCCTGCTCGATCTGTACTGCCTTGGAACCATCCTGGAACTGAAGAGGTCCCACAAATTCATATCTCATCTCAGGGTTGGAATCATACAGACCACTCTGGAGAGTAGCATTCACTGTTACACCATACTGTGCACAGGTAAACAGTGCAGTACCGTTACCAACCTTCTCGTTTGCACGGTCATCGGAAGTGGTAAAGCATTCTTTATCAAGTATTCCCTCATGTACCAGCTTCCAGATAAAGAGTTTACTGTCCACATAGTTCTCAGAAAGCTTATCCAGAGTCACATTTCCATCGGCATCGAGGCTGTATCCGGTCAGCTTCTTGGAGTTAAAGCTCTGTGCAAAATCACCGTAGGACCAGCCGTTATGGAATGTGGTAGCTACGATACAATCATTGCCATTGATGTCTTTAAAACCGTAATCTCTGGCTTTTACCATGAAGTCATAAAGCTCTTCAGAAGTCTTGATGGACTTGGGATCGATTCCGAGTGCTTCCGGCACATCGCCTCTGACAAATACGCCGTATGCCCAGTTGGTAATATCGTCCAGATCACCTGCAACCTCTGTAGGCAGTACATATCTTGCCCCATTGAACTGAGGATCATCGATATCGTTCTCCAGATATTTCTGGCTGACAACACCCAGGTCATAAGCGTCTGCAATGTTGGGATACTTCGGAACAATATCCTTAATATCAATCAATCTTCCCTCAACACCGGCTTTTTTGATAACTCCTGTCTCACCGGCTGTTCCGCCCCAATATGGAGCATTGACCATATCCGGCATATCACCGGATGCAAACATCATATTCAATTTTTCAGATTCGCTCATCATGATGCCTTCAAACTCAACGGTAACCCCAATTTTTTCCCGAATTGCTTTGGCAACATCATTATTGTACTGATCGTCCGCGGTATTATATCCACCGTTCCAGCAAACCAGCATTTTTAATTTGACATCATCAAATTTACGATACTGATTTCCGTCTTCATCCACATAGAACTCACCGCTTCCGTCCGTTGCCTGTGTACCGGAATCCCCACCGGTTTTTTCACCGGCGCTCTCTGTGGAGTTTCCTGCGGAACTTTCCGCGGAGTTCTCCGCTGTGCCGCCACCGGCTCCGCACCCTGTGAGCATCCCCATCACCATAGCTGCGGCTGTGAGTAATGCTACCATTTTTCTCTTTTTCATGATAAACCCTCCTTATATATTATGTTTTTTACTACCCATGTTAACCCTTGACCGAACCTACCATAACTCCTTTTACATAATATTTCTGTAGGAACGGATATACTACCACAATCGGCATCGTAAGAATCATAACGAATGCCATCTGCATAGATTGCGAAGTAAAACTTGTTACCATACCTGCTGCAGTTTCCTGTCCGGCCTTAATCTGAGAGATACTGTTTGCCTCATTTAATATCTTCTGCAGAAGCGTTGCTGCCGGATAAAGATTGGTCCGGCTCTGATAATATGCTCCGGTAAACCAGTCGTTCCACTTTCCCACACCGATGAACAAAGTAAGTGTTGCCAGAATCGGTTTGGAGAGAGGAATATAAATTCTGGTCAAAATCGTGAAATCTCCAGCTCCATCCAGCTGTGCCGACTCACGAAGTTCTGTTGGAATTGTGGAAAAATTCGTTCTCAGAAGAATAAAATTGTAGAAGCTATATAATCCCGGGATGACGTAAAGCCAAAAACTGCTTGTAAGCTTCAGGTCTCTGAGCACCATATAGTAAGGAATCATTCCTCCTCCGAAAATGGTGGTAAAATACCAGAAAAAGCTGATAAATGTTCTTCCCGGAAGCGTCTTAATCGACATGGCATATGCAACCAACGCCGTCACACTCAACCCCATCAAAATGCTCAACAAAGTGGATGCAACCGAAATTCCAAGAGAAGTAAAAATGGCCTGATCCTCAAATGCCAATATGTAATTTTCCAAAGTAAATGCTCTGGGGAAAAGCCACACACCCCCACGCATGAAATCGCGTCCTGTATTGAAGGAAGCAACCAACACATAATAAAACGGATAAAAACAGGCAAATCCGAATAACGACAACAATGTATAATTAAAAACCTTAAATATTTTCTGACCTCTTGACTCTATCTTCATGCCGCACCTCCTTACCACAAACCGATCTCTGCATACTTCTTGGTCAGGTAATTCGTACCTGCCACCATGCAAAGCGAGAATACGGATTTAAACAGACCAATTGCCGTTGCGTACTCGAACTTCCCGTATTTGATACCGGTCTGAATAATGTAAGTGTCAAGAATCTGTGAAAGTTCCGTGTTTGCCGGCTGTTGTAACAGGAGAATCTGTTCATATCCGGCATTCAAAATACCTCCGATGGCCATGATAAACATAATTGCGATGGTTCCCATGATCCCGGGCAGGGTAATGTGCCAGGTGCTTTTCCATCTCCCCGCTCCGTCAATGGCCGCCGCCTCATATAACTCCTGATCCACACCGGTGATGGCTGCCAGATAGATAATGGACCCCCAGCCCACACCTTTCCACAAATCTGAGAATACCACCAGAGGAAGAAATGCTGACTTTTCGCCCATCACATAGAGAGCATCTTTTCCCATCATATGTCTGATGTCGTTAAAAATACCACCGTAAGGGGTAAACACTGCAGTCATCAAATGTACAACCACAACCCAGGATACAAAATATGGCAGGTACGTTAAAGTCTGTACCACTTTTTTAAACCGTAACGCTTTTACTTCATTTAAAAGAAGTGCCAAAACAATCGGTGCCGGAAAACAGACCAGAATTTTCAGTCCGCTGATTACCAGCGTATTTTTGATGGTAGTCCAGAACTCTATAGAAGAAATGAATTTTTTGAAATGCTTCAGACCGGCCCATTCACTACCGAAAATTCCCAAATCAAAACGATAATTCTTGAAAGCCAATACGATTCCGGCCATAGGCTTGTAGCTGAAAATCAAAAGCCATATGATACACGGAGCGATAAACAAATACAAAATCCAATGACGCTTAACATTTAACCAAGTCTGGCGCCTCTGGTGCGCCAGCTGCTCTTTCGTCAGAGCA
>JAILPF010000475.1 GCA_024699575.1 Acetatifactor sp.
CCAAAGAATCCATTGCTGCATTTTCGTGAGAACCCACCTCAACAGAAAACGCCTTTCCTCCTTTGCGCTGGAATTCTGCATATTTGGCCATAAATCTCGGTATGGCAATGGAATCCGTCGCTTTTTCCGAGTGATTGATTCTTTTCAGCACATTGTCACAGTCACAGACAATGTAAATATTCTTATAATTCTTCTCCAGACATAGATCAATGACGCGATATGCTCCCTCAAACTCAATTCCATCAGCATATCCATTGCCCAGATAGGAGCGTTCCGGTCTGCTCTCATGGAGTTTTCTCACCGCCTCCACAGTTTCCTGACCCAGTTCAACACAGGGCGTCTTCTCCTTTTCCACTCCATTCTCATCGTAATATGTCTGCTCAAAGCTGAATTTATCTGCATTCTCCTTCATATGGCAGGACTCTACAATACAGGGCTCATGCTTTCTTGCATTCACCGGAACAATGATAATACCAAAAGACCCCTCCGCCACATGCGTAGCCTGCATTTGCGCATCCTCAAAGCTACCGTCCACAAAGCAAACAGCATCGGCATCAGAAGGTACTCCATTAAAATTTAAATTTGCGGCAACATAATCTCCCCACGCTTTTCCGTGGTCTTTGTTTATAAACTCCTGCTCAATATCCATCTGCGTCTTTCCGGTTTCCTTAGGTTGCACTTTGTCGCTTGGCACTGCTTTCGGGACAGCAGGTACCAGAATTGCATCCTGTGCAGCCTTCATTGTAGGATAGCCCTTGCTGTTTTTGTACACATACTGCTTTCCATCTTTACCCAGAATATAAGCGGGACTGCCCGGTGTAACTTCGTAGGTACCTTCAACAATTTTGTCTCCGATTATCCAGAATTTCGTTTTTGCCATACACTATTCCTTTCATTCTTTCCAGTGTAGTCGATGTAATTCTCCCGCTTTTTGCATTTGTGAAAAACCGTTTTGTCTGAGTGCTTCATAAAGCACAATGGCAACGGAATTGGACAGGTTCAGGGAACGGATCTGTGGCAACATGGGAATTCTGATACAGTTTTCCTCATTCTCCACCAGAATCTCCTCCGGAATCCCCGCACTCTCTTTGCCGAACATGATATAATCGTCCTCACCAAACTCCACATCAGTGTAGGATTTTTTGGCTTTTGTTGTGGCCATCCAGATTTTGGCATTCGGGTGTTTTTCCTGAAACTCCGCAAAATTCATATATCGGGTAACATCCAAATGCTCCCAGTAATCCATTCCCGCACGTTTGATTTCCTTTTCGTTCAGCCGAAAGCCCAAAGGCTCAATCAGATGCAGGCTTGTCCCTGTCGCCACACAGGTTCTTCCGATATTTCCCGTGTTCGCCGGAATCTCCGGCTGATGTAAAATAATATGCATAAATCAGTGTTTTCCTTGTTCTTCTCTAAGCTTTGTTACAAAATGATTCAGTCTTCCCATGGCTTCCTTCAGGCGCTCCAGCGAATAAGCGTAGGAAATTCTCAAATATCCCTCTCCGCTGTCGCCAAAAGCTGTTCCCGGAACCGCTGCCACCTTTTCCTCCTCCAGAAATCTGGTGGCAAACTCATCGCTGGTCATGCCGAACTCCTTGATGCAGGGGAATACATAAAATGCACCGTATGGTTCAAAGCACTCCAGCCCCATCTCCTCAAAGGCATGCAAGAGATAACGTCTTCTCTGGTTATAAGCCGTTTTCATCTCCTGCACATCATTATCGCCATTCTTCAGCGCTTCCACAGCCGCATACTGGCTGGTGGTAGGGGCGCACATAATAGCAAACTGATGAATCTTGGTCATCTGTGAGATAATTTCCTTCGGGCCACACGCATAACCAAGTCTCCATCCGGTCATGGCGTAAGCCTTTGAAAAACCGTTAATCAAAATAGTTCTCTCCTGCATTCCCGGCAGGTTTGCAATGGAAACATGCTTTCCTTTGTAGGTCAGTTCCCCGTAGATTTCATCAGACATGACAAAAATGTCATGTTTAATAATTACCTCTGCTATCGCTTCCAGGTCCGATTTTTCCATAATTGCCCCTGTAGGATTGTTCGGATATGGCAAAATCAGAATCTTGGTTTTGTCCGTGATTGCATTTTCCAGCTCCTCGGCAGTCAGACGGAATTCGTTTTCTGCCTTCAGGTTAATAATCACCGGAGTTGCACCCGCAAGCACTGCACAGGGCTCATAAGACACATAGCTGGGCTGTGGAATCAAGACCTCATCCCCGGGGTTAATCATAGCGCGAAGTCCCATATCAATGGCCTCGGACCCGCCCACTGTCACAAGCACATCTGTATTGTAGTCATAGGTAATCCCCTGGCTTCTCTTTAAATAATTACAGATTTCCATTTTCAATTCCTTCAGACCGGAATTGGATGTGTAAAAAGTTCTTCCTTTTTCAAGAGAATAGATACCCTCGTCTCTGATGTGCCACGGTGTGTCAAAGTCCGGCTCACCAACACCCAGAGAAATAGCATCCTTCATCTCGCTGACAATATCAAAAAACTTACGGATTCCTGATGGTTTGATGTCTACAACTTTATCTGCTAAAGGGTTTCTCATGGGGTAATCATCTCTCTTTCATCATCTTTTTTCTTGCCGAAAATAGTGCCATGGTCCTTATATTTTTTCAAAATAAAGTGGGTTGCAGTGCTTAAAACAGTATCCAGAGTGGAAAGCTTATCGGACACAAAGCTGGAAACCTCACGCAGAGTCTTACCCTCCAGAATCACCATCAAATCGTAGCCACCGGAAATCAGGTACACACTGCGCACCTCGGGATATTTGTAGATTCTCTCCGCAATGCTGTCAAAGCCCTGTCCCCTCTGAGGTGTCACGCGCACCTCAATCAATGCTGTCACCTTATCGATGGATGTCTTTTCCCAGTTGATCATGGTATGATATCCGCCGATGATTCCCTCAGCTTCCAAAGCTGCCAGCTCATTCACCACGTCAATCTCTTCCACACCAAGAATGACTGCCAACTCCTTTAAATCAATACGGCTGTTTTTCTCAATAATCGCCAATAGTTCTTCTCTCATCATCATCCTCTTTTCCGCGCATATGCGCTATCTTTCTATTCCTCACAACTCTTTATACAGTATAAATCGAATCCTGCTTCGGTCTGTCCATATATCGCACCTCATCCTCATTCAGGATTAATCTGTCGTTACTGTCAGTGGTTCGACCAATCACTGTAGAAGGGATTCCCTGCTGCGCCAGGATTTGCTGCAAGGCTTCCCCATTTTCAGTCACCATGACAAGGCATCCTCCACTGCGAAGTTCATAGGGATTTACTCCCAAATGTTCACATACTTCGACGGTCTCCTGCCTGAGCGGCAACTTTTTCAAATCTATGGTTAGTCCGACGCCTGCCTTCTCAGCCATCTCCCATAATGCTGCGAAAATGCCTCCTTCCGAAGCATCATGCATGGCACAAACGCCGGACTTATGGGCGGTTGCAGCCTCCGGAAGTATCGATAAATACTTCTCGAAGCCCTCCGCTTCCTCCACCAGATATGCCGGATATCGTTTCAAAATGCTGTCACGGTGCCGGTTTGCCAGATAGGCGGTTCCTTCCAGGCCGATCCACTTACTCACCACAATGTCCTGATTCGGCTTCGCCTTTGTTTCAACCTGACGGTGCGCCAGCGGAACCCGTCCATACCCGGTAATCACTGCAAAAGGTACACTGACCGCTTTTGTAACCCTCGTCTGCCCTCCGGTGATGGTAATATTCTGCTCTTTACAGACTGCATCTGCCTCCTGCATCAGCGCTTTTAACTGCTCTTCCTCTGCCGTTTCCGGAAGCATCAGCGCAACTGTGATTCCAACAGGTTCCGCACCCGAAGCCGCCAGATTATTGATACTCCGTAAAATTAAGTGTCGCATAGTCCAAACCGGTTCCCCGATATCCGTGGCATTAACATTCGCAGCACAAACCGGCCCTTCCTGCATGCAGCTAACCACTGCATCCATAAAAGAAGCGTCAAGGGGCGTAAAAAAAGCGCAGTCTTCCCCTATACCTGCGCTTTTTTCTATTTTACCGTTATGGCTATGAAGTTGTCTCAGTACAGAACGTCTCAGCACATTTCCCGAAACCTTTCCTGTCTTCATCGTGATAAACCATGCCCTTTCAGCTATTGTTCCCCTATCTCCACGCTATTGGAAGCCGACTGCGCCGTCAGAATTGCAATGACATCCTTTACGTGACTTACGCTTCCGGTACCGATTGCAGCCATAATCTCCTCATAAGCTGCCGGGTCCCCCGTCGCGGTTCCGACTGTTGCACTTCTTGGAACCATCTTGTAATTGCTGCTGTTGACCTCACTGCGGCTCACCTCAGTTCCATTCTCAGTGACAATCTTCCACAGCTTCGCCTTATAGCCAATGTGAGCACTGTCAGAGACTACATAGCCGATAGGCTGTGATGCATCTGCGTAAATGATATCCGCAGGCGGCTCGATTACTTCCAATACTTCGCTTTCATACCGTACCTTATGACCGGGGTCTCTCGTCTCTTTTCCGTAAATGTTAAAGGTAATTCTCTTATCCTTTGTATATCCTTCAATGTAAATGGGATAATCCGTATTGTTTACAAACTTAAAATCTTTCCCTGAGCTCTCTGCAATCGCAGCATCTGCAGACGGGTCTACATAGGAGACAATCATGGAATGATTATGACGTTCCGTCACCTCCAGCTCAGATAACAGAACTGCATTATACAATGTAGTGGAAACCTGGCAGATTCCGCCGCCAAGGCTGTCTACCACCTTGCCGTTTAAGTAGGATCCCGCCATATAGTAGCCGTTTGCCTCGGAAAAAGGAGAAACTGTCTTGTAAGTTGAAAACTCTTCCCCGGGATACAGCGTAACTCCATTGATCAGCTTGCATCCATTTGCTACATTCGCGCTTCTGGAGGAACCGGATGTGGCATAGGACGTGGTAAATGTACCCAGTACATCCTTCACCTGTGACAGCTCTTCTGCGCTTCCAACCGGTTCAGCTGTCAAAATATCGAGCTGAATACTGCAGGGCTGGTGATCCCATTCCCCTGTCAGGAAATTATTAATCGTGTCGATGGAAGACTCCACATCCAGAACATGACCCGTCTGTCCTTCCACAACCGTAAATTCACCGTTTTCACGTTTCAGAGAAACATTGACAGCCTTTTTATCATATTTTACGCACTTGGAAGCAAGTACATCATTAATCGCCTGAATATCAAACGTCAATTCAATCGGGTAAACCAGACTGTCATGCTCCAAATCTTTGAGCATCTTGTAACGCTGCACCACATTGCCACGGGTTCCCACTTCCAGAGCATTCTTTACAAGCTCCGGATTCCCCCACGCAATTCCAAGGTCCTGGGCTGTAACGACAACCTCATGGTCTCCGCCTGCAATCAGGGTAATCTCTGTTTCCTTCAATCCTTCCACGTAAGTCTCAACTGCTGCATTTGCCTCAGCTTCGGTCATACCGGACAGATTAATATCGTTCGCATAAATGCCGGTTTTAATGGTATTCGATTCCTTTGCCTCCACACGGCAGCCAAAGGACAGCATCAAGGCGATTAACAGAATACCGAAAGTACCTTTTTTCATAAAATCACATCTCCTCAAATGAACCGTCAACGCATCCTCCGCATTGAATTACTCAAAAAAATATGTTAATGTTGGAAGTATCATAGCAAGAACGACAATAGCGATAATTACTGCAGATATTCTTTGTTTTGTCTTTTTACTATTCATATTAAACATAGAAAAGCACCCTCTTCCATAGTGTTATACCAAAACTCTGAAAGGATATTATATATGAAATTGCCTATTTTTGCAAGTGTCATCATCTTTGTTGTGACGCTTACCCACGCCATCCGGCATAACCGACGACAGAAAGAATCTCTGGAAAAAGGCTTCTGGGCAAGAGAGTCCATGGCTAACTCAGTACGGCGCAAACCCATCGACCGGTTAGACTATATTAATATTCCCGTGGAACAGCTCCCTATGTCCCTACTTGCAGATGACCCACAGATTGCTGAGTGCATCGAGATAATAAAGAATCTATCCGCAAAACGTATTTTGAATCTGACCGGCTTTACCAACACTGATTTGAAGCTGGAATACGGGGCAGCCAATATCACAGAGCTTTCCGAATATGACCAAAATTACACCCTGCTGGTTCGCACCCTGCAGAAATGGGCAGATGCCCTCTTTGAAGTCGAAGAAAAAGAAGCTGCTGTTTCACTCCTGGAATTTGCCGTCAGCACCCACACGGATGTAAGCAAAACTTATGACCGGCTGGCCGACTATTATCTCGCAAACGGCGCCTCCGATAAAATTGACCACCTGATTGAGGTTGCGTCCACACTGCGCTCCTCCAACAAAAATGTGATTTTGCGACATCTGAAAGAAAAAAAGGGCAGATAAATTTATCTGCCGTAGGTTGCAAAAATCCGATCTGTGTAACGGCTTGCCTCACTTCGGGTCATCTGTTCCACATCCGGTGCCTCTTCTATATTATGTTGAAGAATCAGACGATATAACCGCTCCTTCTGCGCATTTGTAGCAGGGGAGTCTTTTTTTATCTTAAACAGAAGCGGGCTTGGAGAAAACAGTCCTTCCTCCTCATTGTAATACTCCTGCGTAAGCCTCTCATAAAGCCTGGATGTCGCAAGGGCATCCTCGTAAGCTCTGTGTGCCTTGTGCGGAATCCCAAAATGTGTGCAGAGAAATCCAAGGCTTCTGCTCTCCAGATTGGGAAGATATCTTCTGGCAATCCTCAAGGTATCAATCCCCTGCCTCTCAAAGGGAACTTTCCTGTTGACTGCCTCTTTTTTGAGAAAAGAATAATCAAATAAAACACTGTGTCCCAAAAGTGGCAGTTCCTCCAGATATTCCATAAACTTCGGGAAAACCTCATCCATATAAGGTGCATCCTTCAGTTCAGCATCCGTGATGCCGGTAAGCTCCACAATGCGCTCCTCCAGCTTCCTCCCCGGATTTACCAGCGTATCAAAAGGTTCCTGTAGCTTTCCATCTATAACCTTTACCGCGCCAATCTCGATAATCTTATCCAGTTTCGGATTTAGTCCCGTTGTCTCTAAATCAATGCTTACGTATGTGTTAATCATGTATTCCTCTCTCTTTTTAATGCTCATCCAGATAAAGCTGTATCCGATTATTCATGATATCTGCCACCTCTTGTGCAGATTTATCACCATCAAAATACGCCGGAGCTTCTTCCCCTATAATAGAGTATATATCATCCACCTCCGGTATTGCACCCGCTCCTTCAAATGCAGTGCGGAATTTCCTGATGTTTTCTTCTGTCAACACTTCACTGACATAATCATATCCGTAAAAAGTATTTACACCCACAAAATCGGAATTGACGTATTTACCTTCCAGCGCATAATCACAAAATAAGTCCATCGCATTCTTGCGCACCGGCAACCCCTCTGCAGCAAATCCCTGACTGGATTTTTCTGCAATCTTATCTTGTACCTCATCCGATAGCAGATACGTCAAAAAAGCCTGTACCCCTTCTGCATTGGCATTGGATTGATTCACCACAAATCCATCACAGGCTAAAAAACTGTTAGCTTCCCCTTTTTCTGCCGGAAATCCAATATATACTTCTTTATCCTTAAATAATGCTCCCAAAAGCTGCAGGGAGTCAACTCCTCTGATGGCCGCCATTACAGCCGGTATCTCCCCCTTAGCAATCGCAGCACCATATTCCTCTTTTTCACCGGAATATGCCTGTTCTTTCAGCAATTCCATTAGCTGTAAAGCCTTCGCATCATTCAAATGACTGGTTCCTTTCTTCCAGTCGATGAACCCGGTTTTCGACTGAGGAAAAATCCCCAGATAGAAAAAGACACTCTCTTTCTCCAGCACCCCTTGGTCCAGACTACCTAATGCTCCACTATATCCGTTATCCTTCATGCACTGTTCTACTTTTTCCAAGTTCCACGAAGACCATTTCCCTGCTATTTTCTCCCCTGTGACCAGAGTGCGAAGGCTACATTTATAGGGAATCATATAATTTTTGCCGTTCACTTCTCCCGTCTTCCATGCCGACTGCCAGATTTCTTTCTTGCTCTGGTCACAATACTCAGTCATATCCTTCAAATATCCCTTCCGAACTGCCTCCGATACATTCAACAGATATCCATCCAGCAGATCCGGTCCTTCTCCTGTACTGATTTCCTCCACAATCCGATTGCGATAATCATTCCAATCCTCACCCTGATCAGGAGTCCGCAGCACTATCTGGTAGTTCGAATTGGACTTATTAAAATCAGCTACTAATTCCTGAAGAAACGGTGAGGCGTAAATCATTGCAGCTTCCAGCATCTCTGTCTTTTGCAGCTTCCCCTCCCTGGGTAGCTCTAAAAGGGTTATTCTGCCATTTGTCTCAACCAGCATAAGCAATGAACCGGATTCTGTGACAGTACCACCATAAACTCTGTCTATAGAATAACCTTCATTCTCAAAGTTTAACAGATATTCCTCTGTTCCGTCCTGCACCGAAAAGCGCACAATCGTCATCGGATTGCACAAATAGGCTTCTTCTTCCGAAATATATATAACCCTGCCATCCGGATGCATGTTCCCAAATGTGTTGAAAGAATATATCTTTTCACCTGTAGCAATATCCCAGATTGTAAAATAATTGTTCTCATCGCTCCCGCACATATACATTCCGTTGTCTGTCTCAAGCGCCTGCATAAACTGCCCCTGCATAGCCGGATTTCCATATTCAACTGTAGAAAAATCCGAATCATAATATTGAAATTCCCGGTCGAGATAAAGATAGGAATTCTGGTCACCATCAATATACCAGTTCTTGTCATATGATAAAAGCTCTGCATTTACCATAGTTCCCGGTATCATAATATCCGGCACTCTAAATCCATCTTCCAATGTCCAATCTGCCCAGAAGAACTGCTTTTCGTCATAATCGTCCAAAAGGAGCTGAAGCTTTCCATCCTTCCCAAAAGTCGCTTTGCTCACATAATGCTGGGTGCCGTCCTCCGCCCAATCCGTCAAACCAATGGTCTGGCATTCCCAGGATTCATATGGAGCATCCAGCCTTTGCAGGCAATATCCCTCCGTCCATCCCTCATTGGCAAGTAGCTTCACAAAGCGGTAAACCGTATCCCCGTTCATGTCCCAGAAAAACTCAGACACGCTTCCATTCTCCGGGAGGCAATCTATTAATGCTTCGTCTGCATCCGGAAGCTGTTTCTCGACAAGCTGTGCTCGCCGAGCTTCTTCCCCTATCATTGCATTCTGTTCACCGCTTTGGCTGTTGCGACCACATGCACCAATACTTAAACCCACACACAACAATATCAAGGATGCAAAGCCTTTGCTCTTCATGTTGTACAAACCTCCTCCTACCGATGCTGCCGTTTTATCCACATAGTTGTAACCAATATTATGACAATTGCTACTATAGCAAAGTATAGCAGCATCCGGGATGTCTCATAATGCGTAAAACGGATGGTGTAAATTGGTTTTTCGCAGGATGTTTCGGGATTTAAATCCGATTTGATACTTACGATAATTCTTGAAAAATTATGATGATTCCCCAGCTGTTCACTGTAAGCGGAAAAATCCTGCAAGCCCACCCATAATAAGTCTATATCTCGACCATAGGACCAATTATCCGCCTTGCTGTTCTTAAAAAGTAATTCGCCCCTACTTTCTTCACTCAAAGGACGAATATAGTCATTCACTCCGACATATAACTCATCATTTTTTGATAAGTACAGTTTCTCTGCTGTGCAGATGTCTAAAACCGTATAGCATTTACCGGTGCCGTTG
>JAILPF010000573.1 GCA_024699575.1 Acetatifactor sp.
AGCAAGTGGTGTAGCAATACTATTCAACCTGATTTGAATACACTTGATCGGATTGCAAAACTTCTTGAAGTAGATGTGAAATGTCTGTTGAATGACACAAAATTGTCTTGAAAGATTATACGATAGAAGTTTGCGAGTTAAGAAAGTAGCAAAGAAATTGACAAATAGTTACTAAATATGAAAAGTTTCGCAGAATATAAAAATGAAGCTGCCAATTGGATAACTATGGCCAACGGTGAATTTTATCCAGATATACTCTCAGATGCTTGTGAATTATACAAACCTGTACTTGTTGAGTTTGGAAGATTAGTTAAAACATCTCCTTCATCAGAAAAGTTGTTAGAGGCTATTTCATCTATCACCAAAGAAACCTGGATGAGAATACAGTTGTTGCGTGTTTTTCGCAAATACGTTTCTCCAGATACTTCTGTTGAAATGTTAAAAAAGAAATCCATGATACCAATGGTGTGCAAAAAGTTTGGCAAGGATTTCAGGACAATTGATTTGGTACAAAAGAAGTTCATGTCTCGTCCAATGCCAGATGAAGCTTTGTGCGCTATATTATGGGAATATAAAGATAGGGGACAGAAAGGCTATTCGTTAACAGAACACTTCTTCGAAATGTTCCGTGAGAGCTTCCAGGGATATACAATTGAAGGTCCTGAACGAGCAGGCGCAGATGTTCAATTGAAGAATGTTTTTGCAGATTATCCTAATCCAACACGTCCAGTGGATTTTGTTATAAGAAACACAAAGAATGAGGTTATTGCTATAGGATTGGCAAGATACGATAGTGATAGAGGCGGTGCTCAGGAGGATGATCGTACAGGTGGTTATAACAATTGTGCAAAGGAGATTCTTACTTATACACAAAGCAAGGGGTTAAATACAAAAGTTATCTTTCTTAATGATGGCCCTGGCTTGCTACTTGGATCAATGTGGGATGACTATTCAAAATTGGAAAGTATTGATCCAGACAGAGTTCTTGTAATTACCTTGAGAATGTTCAAATCAAGGTTGACTAAAACGTGGTTAAATCTGAAATAAAGTGAATACATGGCAGTAAGTATATCTATAAGTAATAAACCAGCTGTTGCACCACTCTCTCTTGTTCCAAATCAGTCAATTTCATTTAGATGCGTGAATAATTACAGAGGAGATGCAATAAAGAGACTTTACCATGCTGACAATCTAGATGTCCTACACTATCTCCTCAATGATGAAAAGGTATTAGGACACGTCAATCTCATCTATATAGACCCTCCATACAATACAGGTGGAGCTTTTGAAACACGAGATTTCAAGCATGCGTATACCGATAAATATACAATTGAAGGATATTTAGAGTTCATGCGCAGTAGACTAGAAATAATGTTTAAATTGCTTTCTGACTCAGGTTCAATTTATGTTCATCTTGATAGTAACATGGTTTTTCATGTGAAAGTCATGATGGATGAGATTTTTGGCATGCGAAACTTTAAGGGAATGATTACTAGGAAAAAATGTAAATCAAAGAATTTTACCAGTAAGACTTTCGGTAATATCTCTGACTATATTCTTTTCTATACAAAATCTGACAATCCTGTTTGGAATCGCCCATACGAAGAATGGACGAATGAAAAAATTCTAAAAGAATATCCTTTTGTAGAAGAAGGAACAGGCAGAAGATACAAACGTGTACCATGCCATGCTCCAGGCATTCGGAATGGAATAACAGGCGGGCCATGGCGCGGGATTATGCCACCAAAAGGAAAGCACTGGCAATATACAATAGACAAACTTGACGAAATGGATGCTCGAGGTGAGATTTATTGGTCCTCAAATGGCAATCCAAGACGCAAGGTTTATCTTGATCAAAGCAAAGGTGTCCCCGTTCAGGACATTTGGCTTGATTATCTTGACGTAAATAACCAAAATACGTGTATTACTGGTTATCCTACTGAAAAAAACCTTGATATGTTGAAACGCATTATTTCAGCTTCCTCAAATCCTGGTGACATCGTGTTAGATTGTTTCGCAGGTTCTGGCACTACACTTGTTGCAGCTGAAGAACTTGGTCGTCAATGGATAGGTGTGGATATTGGCGATGAATCAATAAAAACTATACAAGAACGATTTATAATGGGTACAAAACCTATGGGGGATTATGTGTCGAAGAGAAAAGATAAGCAGTTATCTCTTTCTTTGTTTGAAGATGAAGAAGAATCTCCTATGGAAGAACCGAAAAAAAAGATAGAATATCAATTATTTACAGAGGTGTAATTAACAGAGATATTAAGACTTTACATAGTATGTGTCATTTTTCTCATATCTACTTGTATTCATCTTTTCAAGATTGACAACGAAACGAATAAACCCACTGATTTTCAGCATCAATGCTGATTGCCAGTGGGTTTGTTGTTCCCAAAATGAGACCCACAAATTTGTCTTTTAACTTCCTTTTACTCCCATAAATGAGCCAGCACTACACTTGCTCAACCAAGAATTGTACGTAGTCGTCAAAGCTATGGAAATGGGGGGATGTGGCACTTATGGTTAGTCCTGCCTCGTGTGCACATTTGGTTGTATAAGGCCCGAAAGAATAAACGGGGATGTTTATATCCATGCCATGTGACTTGGCATAGCGGAGCAAACTTGCAAGTACGTACGCCTCACCTCCACTCGTGAGGGCGATGGCATCTGTCCGCTCTCTCGTCAGCATATCAAGTACCGCAGAATAGTCGTCTTCTGCCAATGCTGATGTGCGGTAGCAA
>JAILPF010000005.1 GCA_024699575.1 Acetatifactor sp.
TATTCTGCACAAAACACAAAATATGTATCGAAAGACGGTCATATAGCCGTGGTACCACTTTCGTTCATCCGGCTCTCGCGAGCCCGGACCTCACCGGGTCAATAACCCTGCTCCGCTATAACAGGCGGAACCTGTCGCAGCCTTACCACAGCATAACATGGTTCGGTGCGCTGCTCAGAAGCCATCTTCTGCCAATCCTTGCCTGCATTCCTCTCAGCCACACGGAATGCTCTCTGAAAAGCCCGGTAAAGGCATACTCTCTTCGTCACTGCCACTTTGTCTAGTAAATAAAATATCACAACTTCTCTGTGGCTGTCAAGGGCTTCGTTGCTACAGACAACTTTGTTTGGATACTACGCATTCAATTTCAGATTATACTCTTGTTCTTCAATCATCTTCATTGCCACACGCAAAATCTCTATGCAATGATTCTCCGTTTTTTCAACATCCTGAAACATTTCTGTCACAATGCTGTCGCATTCCCTCAACGCGTCTTCATATTGTTCTTTCGTCAACTCATTCTTCTCATACGCCTCATCCAGTTCATCTCTATCATCAATCTTGACATCTCCCTGTGGAGTAGCCATGACATCTATATATTTATCCCAATATATGGCAACTCCATCACTGTCGAAGTCATACTTCTCCATTACGTCAACATACCATACCGACACAGAATAATCCTTTTCTCCCTCCTTCGGTTTCATCATTGCCGTAATTAACCTCTTTTTTCCCTTTGGTATCAGTTGCAGCCAAATCATTCCGCTCCCTCCGACAGGAACTTTTCCGGCTTTTTCAAATTCCCAGAAAAGAGGTTGTCCATCTGTCAGCATAATCACACTGACAAACCCCTGAAAAAACTCATTATCCATATCCATCTGATAATAGGGATAATGGTGAAATCCCCATTTTAAATCTCTGTTTAATCTTTTAGTCTTCATTTTGAACTCCCCAATGTTTTTCTTAACCTACACCACCTTTTTAGCAGTAACCCATTTCGGAATAAAAACCTTCCACATTCTTCCTGATATCATCCTTAAAAACAGCTGAGCCTGCTACAATCACGTTGGCGCCTGCCTCAAGTGCCGCTGACACATTCTCTGTATTGATTCCACCGTCCACCTCAATATCTACATTCAGACCTTTTTCTGTAATCATCCGACGGATAACCGGCACCTTATCTACACACGAAGGAATCAGCTTCTGTCCACCGAATCCTGGTTCCACTGTCATCACAAGTACCATATCCACCAGCTCCAGATAGGGTTCCACCGCCTCTGCAGGAGTGTTCGGTTTGATGGTGATACCTACCTTCTTCCCGTAGCTTCTAATCTGAGCGATGGTCTCTTCCACTGCATCGGTCGCTTCCAGATGGAAGTTAATCAAATCTGCTCCGCTTTCCACAAATTCCTTAATATAACGCTCCGGTTTCTCAATCATCAGATGCACATCAAAAAACAGATCCGTCCCCTTTCTGATGGATGCAATAACCGGCATTCCGTATGAGATAGACGGCACAAACAGTCCATCCATTACATCAATATGCACCCATTGCACACCTGCTGCCTCCAGCTCTTTTATCTGCTCTCCCAGCTTCCAGAAATCTGCTGAGAGAATGGAGGGTGATAAAATATTACTCATTACTTACTTTCCTTTCCGATTTCTATAAACGACAGGCCCAAACGTTCCAATTGTTCCAAAGGAGTATCATGCTCCTTCATGGTCTGAATCAATGCCTGTTTCATTCTATCCTCAACTTCCGAATCCTGCAAGGGGTGATTTTGTTGCGGATCGGTTATTAAGTCAAACAGACGGGTTTCATATGCTTCCTCCGCCATATCCTTTGGTTTCCCCAAGGTCAGCGTTCCCTGATCCAGACGGTATACCAGTTCATCTGTCCAGGAAAGGTATTTTCCGGCGGTCAGATACTTTTTCTCCTCATCAGCAAGGTTCTTTCCCAGGTATCCCTGAAAAGTTACCGGCATCTGATAATACTGATATAATGGTGTGTTGTCACGGCTTGCCGGTGCGCGGAAGTAAGTATATCTTCCGTCCGTGATATTGACCGGCTTGCCAAACCACCCGTAGATTGCATACTCTCTGATACTCTTTGCCCCTTCGAAAAGCGGCATCCAGGATTTACCGTGGACCTTGGACAAATCTGTTTTGATTCCAAAGAAGTCCAAAACCGTTGGCATGATGTCTATATTCTGAGTCAGTGCCCGCACTCTTTCTCCGGCGTATGCATCACCCGGAAGATGGACAAACAACGGAATATTGCTCATTTCATTCCATGCATGGAATCTGTTCTTACCGGTAGCATTGTGCTCTCCTAACATATGCCCATGGTCGGAGGTAAAGATAACCATAGTATCCTCCCACAAATTCTGAGCATCCATTTCATCCAGAAGCTTTCCGAGCCATTTATCAGCCATGGACAGCGTTGCATAGTACATATGGCGCAGATGCTCCAAAGCCTCCGGCGTCTCATCCTTTCCCAGATTATCGTATCTCGGCCACTCATAAAATGTTTCAAAGTCATCCGGGTACATTGCCTTAAATTCCTCGGTTGCATCGAAAGGCTCATGCGGATCAAAGCTCTCCACCTGCAAAAAGAAGTTGTCCGCACCACGATTCTCCTGCAACCATTTTGTTGCAGCCGCGAAAGTTTTTGGCGTGGGATAATCCGCATCTGTCTCGAACCTGCTTCTGTTACACTGATACTCTCTGCCCACTCTTCCGATATAATGTTCCGGATATGTCGGTTCTTTGACGGAGGATGCCCACACGTCTGTCTCCTGACCGCGAATCATATCCCAGGTATTATAGCATTGCATATATCCCTCACCGCCTAGCTCTGCGTAATGACAGTGGTCTGTGACAATGTGGCTGAATATACCATTCTGTCTTAAGATTCGGGGGAAAGTAACGTCCATCGGCTCAATGGGGCCCCATCCTCTCTCCAGAAAATTTACTCTTCCTGTCAGAATGTCGCGTCTGGCAGGCATGCACGGTGCGGATCCAATAAAATGATTTTCAAACACTACCGACTTTTTCGCAAGTCGGTCGATATTGGGTGTGATTGCCTCCCCGTTCTCATTGTAGGTCTTCAACATATGTCTGTTTAAGGTGTCCATTAAAATCAAGATTGTTTTCATTTCTGTCTACCCCCAATAGTATCTGCTATTTTTTTCATTCGCTCCAAGCTATATTTAAAAAATTCTCGATAACCCTCACAGAAATAATTGTGGTAGGTGTCCGTCTGTTCCTGATAATCCCTGTTTCTCTGGCATCCACCGCGGCAGATTCCATAATATTCGCAGTTTTTGCAGGCTTCATTCAGTTTCCCGGAGCGCTCCACAAACCCGATTTCTTTACGCTTTCCATCGATAGCATCCAACAAATCTTCATTCAGATTGCCGAGTCTGTATTCATCCAACATATAAAAATCACACGGATATACGCCGCCATCCGCTTCCACCACATACTGATTCCCGCATATTCCACACTGTTCACAGGATTCCGGCGGATACCCGGCAAGAATTCCGATATAATTCTCAAATCTGCGTATGTAGGGCTGTCTCCCCTTTTTCCAGTCGGCATACCACATGTCAAAAAGCTTTTTTAAAAAGGTTCCGTACTGTTTTGGAGTCAGACTGTACTCTGTAACTCCGTGCCCTTCCTCCAGCGGGTCAAGACAGGCAATATACTGTTGGAACATCCAGCCCTTCTTCCGGTATTCTTCGTAGATTTCTTCGATATGCTCCGCCACATCCCTGTTCACCACTGTAAGAATATTGTAATCCACTCGAAAACGTTCCAAAAGAGCCACGGACTGCATAATTCTGTCGTAGGTCGGCTGTCCCGCCCTGTCATGTCTATGTAAATCATGAAGCGCTTTCGTTCCGTCCACGGAGATTCCTACCAGGAAATGATTTTCAGCAAAAAACCGACACCACTCTTCATTCAGCCCGAATCCGTTTGTCTGAATAGCATTGGTCACTCGCACATTTCTTTTATTATACTGACGCTGATACAAAAGTGCCTGCTCAAAGAAAGGAAGTCCCCGAAGCGTAGGTTCCCCACCCTGATAAGCAAAACCGATTGCCCCCTCCGCCCGAAGAAGGGTCCGTCGAATCACATTTTTCAAGGTCTGTTCACTCATAAATCCGTAGGACTCCTGCTTGCGTTTCTGCGTTTCATCACAATAAAAACAGTAGTCGCAGGACATATTACACATCCCTGAGGAGGGCTTAATCATCACACTTAAATGCGGCATACACTCTACCTCTGTCACAAAAGTTTGCAAACGCACAGAACAGCCTCTGTTTCGTAAAACAAAAAGGCTGTTCGTTTTATTACATAAATTCTTTCACGGACTTATAGACGCCCTCTGCGTCTAATCCATATTTTTTCACCAGTTCCGCAGCCGGACCGGATTCTCCGAACACATCATTCATACCGATTTTCTTTACCTGTGTCGGACATTTCTCAGAAAGGCAATCGCAAACCGCACTGCCAAGTCCTCCAATTACGGAATGTTCTTCTACGGTTACAACCTTGCCGGTCTTCTTGGCACTTGCAACAATCAGTTCATTATCAAGTGGCTTGATGGTGCAAATGTTAATCACTTCTGCGCTTATACCGTCTGCGGCAAGCTTCTCGGCAGCTCCCAGTGCAGAGTCAACGCAGATACCGGTGGCAACGATGGTAACATCGGTTCCGGGGCGAACCACGGTTCCCTTACCAATCTCAAAGTGATAATCCGGTTTATCGTTGATTACCGGAACTGCCGCACGTCCGAATCGGATGTACACGGGACCATTATGCTCGATTGCCGCACGAACTGCTGCGCGCGCCTCCACATCATCGGAGGGGCACATTACCACCATACCGGGAATGGTTCTCATCAATGCAATATCTTCGTTACACTGATGGGTTGCTCCATCTTCACCTACAGTAATTCCCGCATGGGTCGCACCGATTTTTACATTTAAGTGGGGATATCCCACAGAATTTCTCACCTGTTCAAATGCACGTCCTGCCGCAAACATTGCAAAAGAGCTTACAAAAGGAATCTTGCCTACCGTGGAGAGTCCTGCTGCCACGCCAATCATATTGCTCTCTGCAATACCGCAGTCAATGTGACGCTCCGGATATTTTTTCTTGAAAATGCCTGTCTTGGTTGCTTCTGCAAGGTCGGCATCCAGCACCACAAGATTGGGGTATTCCTCCGCCAGTTCGGTCAGCATATTTCCATAACTTTCTCTGGTTGCAATCTTCTTTGTCTCTGCCATTATACCTCACCTGCTTTCTTTAAATTCTCTTCGATGGCGTCGAGGTCTTTCATTGCCACTTCAAACTCTTCATCATTAGGAGCTTTTCCATGCCAACCAACGTTATTCTCCATAAAGGAAACACCCTTACCTTTGATACTGTGCACTACGATGCAGGTAGGGCATCCTTTCGTTTCTCTTGCTTCTTTAAAAGCAGCACGCAATGCATCAAAGTCATGAGCATCCACATTTAACACATGGAAATTGAATGCTTCAAACTTTTTGTCAATGGGGTAGGGAGAACAAACCTTGTCAATCGGTCCGTCTATCTGGAGATTGTTGTTGTCCACAATCACACAGAGATTGTCCAGCTTTTTAAAGCCTGCAAACATAGCAGCTTCCCATACCTGACCCTCCTGAATCTCACCGTCACCAAGAAGGGTATATACTCTAAAATCACGTCCGTCAAGCTGTGCGCCAAGCGCCATGCCGACTGCTGCGGAAATGCCCTGTCCCAGAGAACCGGATGACATATCCACGCCGGGAATATTGATGCAGGGATGTCCCTGAAGATAGGAGCCAAGCTTTCTTAATGTTTTCAAATCTTCCACGGGGAAAAATCCCTTGTGTGCCAAAGCCGCATACAAGCCGGGAGCTGTGTGTCCTTTCGAAAGTACAAATCTATCACGTTCTTCCCAATCAGGATTCTTGGGGTCCACCTTCATCTCCTCAAAATACAGATAAGTAAAAACATCTGCCGCTGATAAAGATCCACCCGGATGTCCTGCCTTTGCACTGTGAACTGCCGTTACAATGCCCTTGCGAATATCATTCGCTTTGCGTTGCAGTTCTAAATTGTTCATCATATCCTCCATTCTGCTGTAATCGGCGCTACAGCCAACGCTTATTCATTCGTCAATATACTAGCATAGTTCCTAACGTTCGTCTAGTGACGAGGTGAACGGATTTAGGGAAATATTGTTCTTTTTTTAGTTCAATCATGCCAATTCGACTCTTCTTAAGCATATATATTATCAAGCATTCCACATTCCGGGCTAATCCATCCATGAAAAAAAAGAAAAGACTTTCCACAAAACAGCTTCTGTTGGCTGTTCTTCTGCTCCTTGGCTTTACCGCCATCACTCTCTTTTTATACGCAAGTCACCGAGATGAAAAAAAATTCCGCAGTTTATCCACCGAAATGTTTCGTAAACAGATGAGCTCCAGTACTCTGAATATGCATTACACCATCGCATATCCTGAAAATTTCGGTATAACTGACTATGAGATCACGCTCCCGATTTATCAACCAAATTCTGAGATGAATGATAAGGATACCGCCTCAGAGCTTTTGGAGCTGTTAAGCGATATCGACCCGCAAAAACTTTCCTCCGGTGATGCTTATACTTATCAGCTTCTGCTTCGAAATCTTATGCTCACCAAAGAGCTTGCTTCCTTCCCTTATTACAGTGAACCCCTTTCCCCTGCCGGAGGCATGCAGACGCAGCTTCCCATTCTCCTCGCGGAGTACGCCTTCCGCAGCAAAAAAGATGTGGAAGAGTATTTAAAACTATTGGATCAGGTGGACGACTATTTTGCTTCCCTCCTGATATATGAGCGGGAAAAAAAGGCAGCCGGTCTCCTGCAATCTGCCTCCTCACTTGAAAAAGTGAAAAAACAATGCGACACGATTGTCACAAAAGATGTATTAAAGCGTAAGGAACACTTTTTACAAACCACTTTCGTGGAAAGAATGCTTCCTCTTTTGAAAGCAGGAATACTGACTGCTCAAGATATGAAAAAATATTCTGCGCAGAATGACCGGTTACTATCCACCGTTGTAGCTCCCGCATACATTGCCCTCGCGGACGGGCTCTTCATACTGGAGGATGATTCCATCCCTTTGGTCGGACTCTCCCATCAGCCCGGTGGAGCTGACTATTATCTTCTGCTTTTGCAGGAGGAAACCGGCTCCTATAGAGATATCGATACTATTCGCCAAATGTTGACTACCCGGTTTGAGGCAGAGTACCGCACCTTCCGAGAGCTTGCAACAAAACACACCAAAGAGCTTTCTATGCTGGGCAAACAAAATTTACCGCCGACAGATTCCTCTCAATACCAATTTCCCCTCAAAAATCCAACCGAGATGCTTGCAGATCTTCAAAAAAGAATGCAGCAGGATTTTCCTCCGTTTCCTACCTTGGAGGGGCAGGACACTTTCCCAGCAGAGGTAGCGGTTAAAACGGTGTCTCCTTCCCTGGAAGCCTTTTGCGCCCCCGCCTTTTATCTCACAGTTCCTCTGGATGCTGTTGAGGAAAACAGTATTTATATCAACCAAAAGAATTCCCCCTCCGGTCTGGATTTATATACCACCCTGGCGCATGAAGGATATCCCGGGCACATGTATCAGACCATCTATTCCAACCAGACTTTTCGCTCCAGGGAAGAGAATTTGGCAAGAAAACTGTTATGGTACGGTGGCTATCTCGAGGGCTGGGCTCTTTATGTGGAATTTCTTTCCTATGATTATGCTGTGTCTCTGTTGAAGGACCAAAGTCTGGATGCAGAATCCATTCTGGCAGAATTGGAAAAACACAGTCGCAGTATGCAGCTGTGTCTCTATTCACTCCTGGATATTCAGATTCACTATTTTGGAGCCAACCCGGCTCAGGTCCAAAAGTTCCTTGCTCCCCTGGGTATAAAGGATGAGCGTGCCATTTTAAGCCTTTATGCATATATCGTAGAAGAGCCCTGCAACTATTTAAAATATTATCTGGGGTATTTAGAAATACTATCCCTCCGGGATAAAGCCAGGGAGCTTTGGGGTGAAAACTACTCTGATTACCGTTTTCATGATTTTTTCTTAAACCGGGGGCCCTCCGATTTCCGTACTCTGGAGGAGGCATTGACAAACCCGGAATAAGATTTTATGATGGGATTGTTTTAAACAGCCAAACAATTAGAAAAGAGAAAAAATATGGAACAATTGATTTTCAGTTTAAATGCTACCATCCCCGTTTTTCTGGTGATGGTAGTGGGATATATATTAAAGAACGTTCACATGGTGGATGAGTCCTTCGTCAAGACACTCAACGCTTTTAATTTCAAAGTCACCCTCCCCATACTGTTATTCCGGGATATATCAGAGTCTGACTTTTACAGTGTGTGGGATACACGCTATGTCTTGTACTGTTTTTTGGTGACACTCATCTGCATTCTCTTTATTTGGGGTGGCGCCGCTCTATTATATAAGGACAAAGCACATCTCGGTGAGTTCGTGCAGGCATCCTACCGAAGCAGTGCCGCAGTGCTCGGCATTGCCTTTATTCAAAATATCTACGGCACCGCAGGAATGGCCCCCCTCATGATTATCGGGACAGTTCCTCTGTATAATGTTGCCGCCGTTCTCATTCTGTCTTTCACCGGTCCGAATGCCGGCAGTTTGGACAAGGCCTCTTTGAAAAACTCCTTAAAAGGAATTGCCACCAATCCTATTATCTGGGGGATTTTACTTGGAATCATCGCCTCTGCATGCAAACTACAGCTCCCCTCCATACCAAGCAAGGTTCTGGGAAGCCTTGCCTCTTTGGCCACTCCCCTCGCACTGATTGGTCTAGGCGCCGGCTTTGAAGGAAAAAAAGCTTTAAAGCAACTGCTTCCTACCTCCATCGCCTCCTGCATCAAGCTGGTTATCTTGCCGTTGCTTTTTCTTCCTTTGGCAATCCACATGGGCTTTACGCAGGAAAAGCTGGTAGCTATTTTAATTATGCTCGGTTCCCCCACCACGGTAAGTTGCTACATTATGGCAAAAAATATGGGGCACGAGGGAACGCTAACTTCCAGTGCAGTGGTGGCAACCACCTTTTTCAGCTCTATCACTATCACAGCATTTTTATTTGTTCTCAGAGGAATGGGACTCATCTAAAAAATATACTTTGTTAAAAGGATGCTTGCCACAGTTCCAACCAACGTCGATAATAAAGCACCTGTCAGCGTATATCGCGTCTTTGTGACCTTTGCCGCAAGAAAGTATACACTCATAGTATAAAATATGGTTTCCGTACAGCTCATGAGAATAGAGGTAAGCAGGCCAACATAAGAATCCGGTCCATTTGTCCGAAAAATATCCAGAACAAGCCCGGTTGCCGCAGAGGAGGAAAACATTTTGACAATCAAAAGCGGAATCATCTGCCCCGGGATTCCAACCTTGTCAGTAATTGGCCTCAGAATCACTCCCAGCATGTCAAAGAGTCCCGAAGCGCGCAACACCCCCACTGCCACCATCAATCCAATCAATGTGGGCAGTATTTCTACGACAACCTTCAATCCATCTCTTCCACCCTTCAAGAATGTCTCATATACCTTCACTTTGGAAATCACCCCAAACCCGACTACCAGGAAGATAATTGCCGGGATGAATATATCTGACATATATGTCAATATATTGTTCATGCAATCTTCTCCTTTATCCTGCAATATATAATCGCAAACAGACTGCTGATAAAGGTTGCCAGAATTGCAGGTGCTATAATCAATGTTGGGTTCGTGCTACCATACTGACTGCGGTAAGCAATCATGTTTACCGGAATCAATTGCAAGGAGGAAATATTCAGGATGAGAAAGGTACACATCTCACTGCTTGCCACATTTTGGGTGTTTCCTCTGTCTCTTTCTAAATCTGCCAGTGCTTCCATGGCTTTTAAGCCCGCCGGTGTGCATGCCCATCCCAAGCCTAAGATATTCGCAATAATATTGGTCGCTATGTAGCCAAGTGCCGGATGTTCCCGGGGTATTTTCGGAAATAGGAAGTTCAGAACGGGGCGGATTCCATTCGTCA
>JAILPF010000095.1 GCA_024699575.1 Acetatifactor sp.
GGGAGTCATCCACCTCTTCACCCCCAGAGGCGACCGAACCTCCGAATCCGCCGGCACCCGCCATCTGTTAGGTGACTGGGATGCCCTCCGCTGCTTCCTGCAGAAACGGGATGCTCAGAATGCAGAGCTGAATACAAAATGATCGTTTTCCCATGATTGTCATAACAGAAAAAGCGAAAGGAAAACAAAATGAGCTTCTTTAATCGACATCAAGGTGGCAGAGACACAATCTATAATCATTTTGCCTACAGTGACAATTTTACAATCTGTCTGGGATCCCGGGATTCTGAGATAAGGGAGGACATATTAACGTTTCACCCAAACACGGAAAGGATCAATGATGATGTCTTGGTCGATGGGAAAAAGGTAGACCTTTCCGACACCAAAATCAGGATCATCAATGCTCAGATCTTTGGCGGTTCCGTGGAAGAGATCCTGTTCCCAAGTACCCTTTTGGAAGTAAAAGGCAGTTTTGCGGACAGTAATTTAAAAGCCGTAGATTTTGAAAAGACAAAGATCGATTCCATCGACAGACGTTTTTTTAAGGGATGTACAAATCTGGAAACGGTTTCTTTTCCGAAATGCCTGTGGAGAATGGGAAGTGAAGCTTTTGCAGGTTGCAGGAAGCTGAAAAGGCTTGATCTGAGCCGTACTCATCTGGAAGAGATCCCCGGGTCCGCATTTAGCGGATGCAAAGAGCTAGCAGAAGTCCTGCTTTCGGACGCTACCAGCAGGATAGGAGCCTTTGCTTTTCAGGATACTTCTTTACGGGAAATCGACTTAAAGAACGCAAAGGAAATTGACCTTTCCGCCTTTTTGGGCACAAATATTGAATGCATACACCTTCCTGAAGGTGTATCAAGCGTCTCCTATCATGGCTTAACAGGCAGGGACATGAAAATCCCCTCTTTTCTGGTAAGCAGTGAAGAGGATGAAAAAAAGCTGAAAGGTTATGCAGAGGGTGTTTTCGCAGAGAAATTAAGGAATAAACCCGGCCAAAAAATCAATGTATCTTATCCGGGAGATGATGACGAAGTATTAAAAACGTTAGAATTTCTGGAAGAATCCGGTTTTATCAATCTAACAGATTAACAAACGGAATATGATATTTCGGATCCAGCATCAGTATCAGATTAATAAACAGCTTGTTCCCGAGGCTCTAATTGAGCTTCGGGATTTTTTTAAAATTTCGCCATTTAGGATGCAAAATTCGCCACCCTGAAAAGTGAGGCCATAAATATGTTATGAAATTAGGGGGGACACTATGTTTCTCTTTTCTTGCAATAATTTTAGGCCTCTCTATGATTTAGTGCATCATAGAAGGCCTTTGTCAATTCACTTTTACAGACTATTTCTCACACTCTCGGTCAATCACTTTTTAGGTAATGGAATATTAACCAATTCCCATGTTGCTCCGAAATCTTCGGAGATGTATGTTCTGTTTTCGTATATGTCGTCCTCTGATATTTTTGCGGACGATTTGACACTCAAAACACAACTCTCCGAATCATATTCGATACTGGTGCCATTCGAATAGATATCATTTTCCTCCCCAAGATATATCCCTGTCCAGGAGTGCCCGCCATCTTCCGTCCGGTACAAAAACGCTCTTTCTCTGTGATAATCTGTAATGATAAATCCATTCTGATCCGTCACAAAAACCATCCCCTGAGGGTAGTTCGAAATTACCATGGTCAAGTCTTCAATCATCTCCCACGTATTCGATCCGGTTACACGGCGCTCCAATCGCTTGAGCATCTGACCACCCGCCGGATCGGAACACACCAGTCGAATTACAAGATCCTCTGATACCTCGGATTCGAAAATTGTCTCATCTTTAAAGAGGTAATTTTCACTTAATGGATCGGTATCTTCATTTGAGGGAGTATTAGTCTGCTCCTCGTCAGTGTTCATGTGACTCTCTATACCTGAAACGCTTGCGTTTTCACGTAATAGGCAACACCCTGTTAAGCAACAGACAAAAATCCCCAATATTGTCAACTGTATGACCCGTCTCATTCTTACCATGCCCCCATTGAGTTAATAGTATTCGCGATATTGGTACCAACAGAAACTCCGCTTATACCACTTTATGCTAACACATAAACAGAGAGATATTACAGTATAGAGTGTGCAAAATTCGCCATAATCGATGCAAAATTCGCCTAGAGAGGAAAATCTCGCTTATCATGCTTAAAATATGTCATATTTCTGTTTCGGAGGGTGATATGACGCAAAGCGAGTATGATGAAATTGTACAATTCGGGAAAATGATGACCAGAACTTTTCTGGTGGGACTGGTGGTGGCCGCTGTTTTGGCGTTTGCTTTTCACGAGCCCGTAAAGGGTATGGTGTTTTATTTTATGTTGCTTCCACTCAGACAATATGCAGGTGGTTTTCATATGAAGACACGAGGTGGGTGTGCTGTGGTGTCAACAGCAATCTTTATTGTGAATCTATATGCCATTCGGTCATTGTGCCCAAGTATATATATTCAATTTATGGTGTTCATTATCGCAGCTGCGGTGATTATCCTTCTTATGCCGGTGGACAACATAAACAACCGATTATCGGAGGAAGAAAAGGAGCCCCTTCGGAGGAAAGCAGGATTTCTTATACTAATCTATCTTGCGGTTTTCCTTGGGATTTTATGTCAGGCGAGACTGGATTACGCTTTCATTTTTGTTTGCTGCGTTGTAACGGAAATGGTATTGTTAGTCATAGGGAGACTTCATAATGAGTTATACGATCGGAATCTGCGATGATGAAAAAGCGATATGTTCTGAGCTGGAAGAGCTCACCCTGAGATTTCTTCGGGAGAATTCCATGCAAGGGGATTGCCAGGTATGGAATTCCGGAGAATCGCTTATTGCTGATTTGGAGAAGGGATATGTTCCAGAGATCCTTTTTTTGGACATCGAATTGGCCGAGGCAAATGGGGTGGAAGTTGGGAAATATATTAGGGAAACACTAAAAAACGATCAGATGCAGATTATCTATGTCTCATCGAAAACCAACTATGCAATGGAACTATTTCAAGTCCATCCGTATGATTTCCTGGTAAAACCCGTTACAGAAGAGAGATTCTTTATCATTCTTGAGAAAATTATCAGTGTTGTTTCCGGTGACATCAAGAAATTTGTGTATGAAAACAATGGGGCCACGGGAAGAGTTCCTTTTGGAGAAATACTATATTTTGAGAGCCATGATAAAAGCATTGTGATTCACTTGAATACGGGAGAACTAATAACTTATCGAGGAAAATTAAAAAACGAGGCAGAAAAATTGCCGGATTGGTTTGTCCGCGTTGGACAATCTTTCATCGTGAATATCAGATATATTTCACAATACCGCAATCGGGAGGTTGTCATGCTTGATCACAGCGTTATCTCCGTGACTGCTCCATATCGTGATAAGACAAGGCAAATAGTTGTGAAATACCTGAAAATGGGGGGATGATGAGGGATGACTACAGTTGAAATCATCTTTTCCGGAGTGATGGAAGCCTTTCGCCTTGCAATTCAGATTGCTTATACAAATATTTTTTTTCAGAAGACGGAAAGTGAAAGTAGATCGAAAAAAGGGATAGTCTATTTAGCGGCTTTCATGATTCCGTTTCTTGTCTATGTTCTTGGGAAAAACGTATATCTAAATCTGTTGGCGACACTATTGAGCTGCTTTATTGTAACCTTTCCCCAAAAAGGGGAAATACGAAATAAGATTTTCTTTGGTTTTTTTGTGTGGGCGGTCAGTATTGCAGTAGATTTTGTTGCCGGAGTAATGCTTATAAACATTTCGGACGAGACTGCCGTCAATTATTTGGCTTCTATCATATCGGTAATCGGTTTTTTACTTTCGGCGCTCATGGTCAGACAGTATAACCGAGTCCGGGAAGGAGAGCAGATCCCTGCTTCTTTCTATTTGCTTGTTCTGATTTTGTTGGCAGGGGTAGGGACGGTAACAATTCTTATGAGAGAAGGACAATTGACAAGAATGTCCTGCCTTTTTCTCGGGGGGACTTTTTTGATTGTTGATTTCATGATCTTTTTCATGTATGACATGCTTCTGTCGAATGCTCGTAATGAAAAGGAACAGATTTACATGAGAGAACAGACCAGAGCTTATGAACAACTTCTCCGGGACGGTCGTGAAAATGAAAAGAGGATAAAAGCAATCCGTCATGATATGAAGAATCATTTGGCGGAAATCAGTCAGCTTGCCAAGAAGGGAAAAAATGAAGAAATCATTTCTTATGTTGGAATCATTGACGAGGAGATGAAGGATGCCACACCGTATGTGTCAAGTGGGATTTTGGAATTGGATGGTATTTTGAATTACAAAATACGTGAAGCAGAAGAGAGAGGTGTTTCTGTAATCAGTAATGTGTCCGTACCTGAGACATTACAGATTTCTGCGTATGAAATGAACGTTGTGTTGGGGAATTTATTGGACAATGCAATCTTTGCGGTAGAAGAACTTGGTGAATTGGGGCAGCCAATTAATCTCTCCATACGCTATGAAAAGGGATGCTTGTACATAAGGATTGTAAATATCTGCGATGAAAGTCGGATTATCGAGCGAGGGGGACAATTGGTTT
>JAILPF010000194.1 GCA_024699575.1 Acetatifactor sp.
GATATCTCTATTGTATTCCGCAATCGTTCTGTCGGAAGAGAAGAAGCCTGCCTTCGCAATGTTCACAAGCATCATCTTCTTCCATTTTTCTTTGTTCTCATAATCCGCAAACACACGATCCTTAGCAGCAATATACTCTTCCAAATCAAGCAGGGTCATGAACCAGTCTTTGTTCAGGAGTTCTTTGTAAAGGCGCTGTAAGTTCTCCTTATGGCCAACTTTAAGTGCCTGCGGACCTACGATAAAGTCCACAGCCTCTTTAATGACTTTGCTCTGCTTATAATAATCCTTGGAAACGTAATCAGCCTTTGCGTAATGTGCAATGACAGTGTCGCTGTCCTTACCAAAGATGTAAATATTGTCATCGCCCACAAGCTCATGGATTTCCACGTTGGCACCGTCGCTGGTTCCTAATGTTACTGCTCCGTTCAACATGAACTTCATGTTACCGGTTCCGGATGCCTCCTTGGATGCCAGTGAAATCTGCTCAGACACATCACATGCCGGAATCAGTTTCTCCGCATAGCTGACATTATAGTTCTCAACCATCACAAGCTGCATATAAGGACTTACGTCCGGGTCATTATTGATAATTTCCTGCATAACCAGAAGCAGATGGATAATATCCTGTGCAATGACATAGGCAGGTGCAGCCTTGGCGCCAAAGATAAAGGTAAGCGGCGTGGTCGGCTTCTTACCGCCTTTAATCTCCAGATATTTGTGGATAATATAAAGAGCATTCATCTGCTGACGTTTGTACTCATGCAGACGCTTTACCTGCACATCAAAGATAGAGTTGGTGTTCAAGGTCACTCCTTCCTTCTCCTTGATGTACGCAGCAAGCGCCTCCTTCTTCTGTTTCTTGATGTCATAGATGCCATCCAGCACGCTCTGGTCATCCATCTTTTCCAGAAGCTTTTCAAGCTCATCGGCATTTTTCTTATATCCGTCACCGATGGTGTCAGTCAACAGTGCAGACAACTCTCTATTGCAGGAAAGGAGCCATCTGCGGAAAGTGATGCCGTTTGTCTTATTATTAAACTTCTCAGGATAAATCTTGTAAAAATGGTTCAGTTCAGTCTCTTTCAGAATATCGGTGTGAATCGCAGCAACACCGTTGACTGAAAATCCATAATGGATATCAATGTGAGCCATGTGGACACGCTTATCCTTGTCGATAATCTGTACTTTCGCATCCTTATATTTCTTTGCCACTCTTGCACTGAGTTCTTTGATGATCGGCACAAGCTGCGGAACCACAGTATCAATATATTCTAACGGCCATTTCTCCAATGCCTCGGCAAGAATTGTGTGATTCGTATATGCGCAAGTCTTGCTCACCACGGCAATTGCCTCATCCATGGTAAAGCCTTCCTGCTCGGTCAAAATGCGAATCAGCTCAGGGATTACCATCGTCGGGTGGGTATCATTAATCTGAATTACCACATGCTCATTCAATTTGTGTAAATCATTGCCCAATTCTTTCTGTTCTTTCAGAATCAACTGAGCGCCATTGGACACCATGAAGTATTCCTGATAGATTCTCAGAAGATTTCCCGCCTTGTCGGAATCATCCGGATAGAGGAAAAGTGTCAGGTTCTTATCCACTGCCTCCTTGTCAAAATCAATTCCCTTTTTCACGAGGCTTTCATCCAGTCCTTCAATGTCGAACAGATGGAGTTTATTTTTTCCGCCCTCATAGCCAACCACATCAATATCATATAAAACGGATTTCACTTTCTTTTTGCCAAAAGAAATGTCAAAAGAAATGCCTGTAGGGTTCAGCCAGGACTGTTCTTCAATCCAGTCATTTTTCTCCGCATTCTGTAGATGGTCTTTGAATACCTGCTTAAACAGACCAAAATGATAATTCAAACCGATTCCGTCGCCCGGCAGGTTCAAGGTCGCAATGGAATCCAGGAAACACGCAGCCAGACGTCCCAGGCCACCGTTTCCAAGAGAAGGTTCCGGTTCAGCCTCCTCGATGTCTGCCAGATTTTTACCGTTCTGTGAAAGTATCTTGCCCAGCTCCTCATAGATACCAAGATTAATCAGATTATTGGACAAAAGCTTTCCAATCAGAAATTCCATGGAGATATAATAAACTTTCTTGCTGCCGGTAATGTCAGCGGTCTTGGCAAGACAGTTCTTTACCAGCTGTAGTACACCGTCATATACCTGTGCATCGCTACACTCAGCAATTCCTTTTCCATATTTTGTTGTAAGGATATCTGTTAATTGTTGCTCTAAATTCGTGTTCATTTTCATTCCTCCGTTTTGAACATGTCATCGCAAACAAACGCGTTTTATTGTTATTATATGCGTATCTTAACATAGGAAAACGTTTTCCGCAACCCCTAAAATAAAAATATCATCCTATATGGTTTTTTCTATATGATGATATCCTTATAGTGCATCTTTACGATGCTATGCGGCATAGTCACTTTCTGCCCCTGTCCACCTCGCATCAGCTGGTGAACCTCTTTCACAGCCCTGCAGGAAATACCGTAGAAATCCTGCCTGATGGTATTCATCTGTTTTCCCACATATCCCATGAGTGTAATGCCATCAAATCCGCAGACCGGTCGGAAAATATCCATGTCAATCAACGCATTCATGGCACCGATTGCCATCAGGTCCGAAGCACAGACAATGACATCTTTATTCTTTGCATACTTCAAAGCGATATTGCGGGCCGCCAGTTCACTGAAATCCCCCTGACGTACCATCATAGTAAGGTCCAAATCCTGTACAAGACGTTTCATCCCGGCAAGTCGCTGTTCCGTAACGTAGCCGTCCTTTCGTCCAGCTATATAAAGTACTCTCTTACAGTTGTCATCCAGAATTGTCTTCTTCGCCACATCATACTGTGCCTGCTCATGGTCAATGCTGATAGATGTGGTTCTCTCATTCACAATCGGTGCATCCACCACAACGCAGGAAAACTGCTGTCCCTGCACCAGCTTATACAGCGTAGGATCCTCCTTGGACAAACCATAGATAATCACGCCTGCTACGCTTTGTGCCATGAAATATCCGGTAAGCTCCTCCACACTCATATCCGCAATGGTTGATGTAAAAGTCGTCACAACTTCCAAATGTAATTCCTGCGCAGTATCCAGCGCACCAAGCAGATACTGCATAAATATCTGGTCGATAGCCTGAGTCTGTCTCTTGGGGTCTAAAATCAGAGCTACTCTCCCGAACTGCTTGGAGGAAAGAGCTGCAGCAATGGAATTAGGTATATAGTTTAACTCCTTGATAGCCTGCTGGACTTTCGCTTTTGTTTCCTCGCTGATATTGGGATATCCGTTCAGCACTTTGGAAACCGTTGATATTGCAACACCGGCATGCTTTGCCACTTCTCTGATTGAGACCATCCTACAAAACCTTTCTCTACTCGATCTCGAGGAGCTCCTGATAGAAATTCCTATAATCCTCTCGACCCTCTTTGATAAATTTAATTGCAGAAGATGGATGGCTGTTTAATACGCCTGTCATCAGGTAAGGCAAATCATATCCCCAGACAGCTCCATCTTTCTTTAATTGTAACATATCTTTCTCTATAAATTCCATAACAGGAATCAAATTATATTTCGGATTTTTCAGGAATGCAAGTAAAGACTCCAGGAAACAGTTTCCGGCGCCTCTTCCCATACCGCTCACAGTGGCATCCAGATAGCTTACTCCCTGGCGAAGTGCCTGAATGGTATTTGCAAATGCAAGCTGCTGATTGTTGTGTGCATGAATTCCAATCTCCTTACCGCTCTTGGCAGCCACTTCCAGATACAGATCTGCCAGGCGCTCAATCTGCTCCGGATAAAATGCACCAAAACTGTCCACAAGATATATAGTGTCTACACCGCTTCCGGCAAGCAGCTCTAATCCTGCCTTCAAATCACTTTCATTCACCTTGGAAACAGCCATCACGTTGACTGTGGTCTCGTAGCCCTTTACCTTTGCATCTTCAATCATCTCAATAGCTGTCGGAATCTGATGAATATAGGTAGCTGTACGAATCATATCAATCACACTATCCTTGCGATCTATGATATCATTTTTGTAGTCAGTTCTTCCCACGTCGCTCATGACAGAAATCTTCAAGTCACTGTTGTTATCACCGACAATTTCGCGAATACTTTCCTCATCACAGAATTTCCATTTTCCAAATTCATTGACGTCGAAAATCTCCTTGGAAGCCTTGTATCCGAACTCCATATAGTCAACGCCGGCTTTTTTGTTCGCCTCGTACAAGTTCTTTACAAATGTATCGGTAAAGCGGAAATTGTTCACCAGTCCGCCATCTCTCAATGTGCAATCCAAAACCTTAATATCCGGACAGTATGACATTAAAGTTCTTCCTGTATCCTGTGCCATAATGATTCCTCCTTTTTCTCCTATCCATATTATCACATCACAAATTGTTTGCAATGGTGTTGTCATGCTTTAAACTGCTAAACTTTAAATCGTTAAAGTCAAGATATAAAATACACCCATTCAATCAGAATGTCAAGTGTCCATTTCTTCTTTTCGCTTTTTTTCTTCCTTCTCCTGTTTGTTTCTCACACGAAGCTCTGTAAAAAAATTTTTCAGCATGTCGCTGCATTCCTGCTCCAACACTCCTCTCGTCACCTGCACCTGATGGTTAAACTGGGGCATTTCCAGGATATTCAATATAGACCCTGCGCAGCCTGCCTTGGGATTCATGCATCCCATAACCACTTCCGGGATGCGGGCCTGAACGATAGCTCCGGCACACATCTGGCATGGCTCCAGTGTCACATACAAAGTGCACTCCTCCAGACGCCAATCTCCAATTTTTTTGCTGGCTTTGTTGATGGCTGTAATTTCGGCGTGGGCAAGAGTATTTTTGTCTGTGTTTCTTCGATTATAACCACGTCCGATAATCTCCCCCTCGTGCACAATCACACAACCGATTGGGACTTCTCCCAATCGGTATGCTTTTTTTGCCTGACGCAAGGCTTCCTTCATATATTTTTCCTGAATTGTTGTTATTGCTGCCATGCAATATCCTTTCCGGCCATTTCACAGTTTCTTCCTAATCATTATAATACTTTTGACAAGAAGTTCTTGGTACGCTCCTCTTTAGGGTTGGTAAAGATTTCATCCGGTGTACCCTGTTCGATAATTCTTCCCTCATCCATAAACAAAACTCTGGTTGCCACTTCGCGTGCAAATCCCATCTCATGTGTCACCACAGCCATGGTCATTCCCTCGTCCGCAACCTCTTTCATAATTTCCAGAACTTCACCAACCATCTCCGGGTCCAGTGCGGAGGTCGGCTCATCAAACAACATCATTTTCGGTTTCATCATCAGGGCTCTTGCAATTGCGATTCGCTGTTTCTGTCCGCCGGAAAGCTGTATCGGATATGCATTCGCCTTATCAGGAAGGCCAACACGTTTGAGAAGTCTCATCGCCTCCTCATGCGCTTCCTGCTTCGTCATCAGCTTTAATCTGACCGGTGCCAATGTCAGGTTCTCCTCAATCGAAAGATTCTGGAACAAATTAAAATGCTGAAACACCATGCCCATATGCTGTCTTATTTCATTGATATCGGTATGCGGTGCGGTAATGTCTTTTCCATCGAACAGAATCTGTCCGGATGTCGGATATTCCAACAGATTCAGGCAACGCAGAAATGTGGATTTTCCGGAACCGGACGGGCCGATAATAACCACCTTTTCTCCCGGTGCAATATGTTCACTGATATCCTTCAGCACCACATGTTTCTCAAATACTTTTGTCAAATGATTAACGGTGATCACTGGCTCTCATCCTCCTTTCCAGTTTACCCATCATCCAGGTCAGCATCATGACCATAAACAGATAGATTGCTGCAATCGCAATAAACGGGACAAATGCCTGGAATGTTTTTCCCTGAATAATCATAGCCCCTTTCGTCAAATCCTTGAGCCCGATAACTGTCACAATACTTGTCTCTTTGATGAGTGCAATCATTTCATTTCCGAGCGCCGGCAACACATTTTTAAACGCCTGCGGAATAATTATGCATTTCATTGTTGCATAATAGCTAAGTCCGAGAGAGCGCCCGGCCTCCATCTGTCCTGCATCTATGGACATAATGCCGGAGCGGATAATCTCGGCAACGTATGCAGCGGAGTTTAATCCGAATGTCAAAATGGCACATTTTATCAGATTACTATCTGTGGACCTTGCAGATGCCCAGACTACAAACCACATGATAAGAAGCTGTACCATCATCGGAGTCCCTCTGATAACAGTCAGATAAATTTTAGCCAGCGTATTCAAAATGCCCAGCACGGGATTTTTATGCTTGCCTGCCTGCTGATCGTGCGCAGAGCGAATGATTGCAAGCACCACACCGAGGGCAACCCCCAAAATCAGTGCAAAAATTGTGACAGTCAGGGTTACACCGATACCCTTCACAAAGTACTGATAATTGTTGTCCAGGATAAATGTCTGATAAAATCCCAGTTTCAGTGATTCAAACCACTTTTCCATAAGTACCTAGTTCCTTTCTAAAACCATCCATGAGCAAAAACGAAATGAGACGGAGCTATCCTCCGCCTCACCGCAGTAGTATATCTTAGTTCTATTATTATTCAGCCTTAATATATTTGTCAAGAATTGTCTGTACAGTTCCGTCTGCAATCAACTCTTTGAGGGCTCCGTCCACTGCATTTAACAGTTCCTCATTATCCTTGGAAATTGCAATCGCATAATCCTCTGTCACATACTCTGTATTCAGAATCTTTAATCCTTCGTTGGTAGACACGAAATTCTTAGCAGGTTCATTATCAATAACAACACAATCTACTTTCCCCTGTGCCAAAGCCTGAACTGCTGTAGCACCATTGGTGTATGCAATGACATTTTCTGTTCCAAAATCATCCTCACAGTAAATATGTCCGGTAGTATTTTCCTGAACGCCAATCAGCTTTCCTGCCAGATCATCCGGAGAGGCAATGTCGGAATCTTCCTTGACAATAATTGCCTGAACTCCTGTAGCATAGCTTGTGGAGAAGTTCACGTTCTGCAGACGTTCCTCATTCACAGTCATGCCGGCGATACCCACATCCACTTTTCCGGCCTGTACAGAGGTAATGATGGAGCCAAAGTCCATATCAGTAATCTCAAGCTTCATCCCAAGCTTATCAGCAATCGCCTGTGCAATTTCTGCATCGATACCTACAATCTGGTCTCCATCATAGAACTCATAGGGAGGGAACTGTGCGTTGGTACCCATTGTCAATACGCCATCCACAACCGTAGGTACCGTGCTTGATGCAGCCTTCTCGCTGCCACATGCTGCAAGTCCTAACATAACCATGCTACAAGTTAATAATAATGCTAATTTCTTTTTCATATTCTTTCCTCGCTGTTTCTTTTCTTTATTTTCCGTTCTGCATATTTCCTATAAATATACATCTTTCTGAAGAATATACACATTCTAACGCATAAATATAAATAAATCAAGTACTTTTTTGCATAAAAATTAATTTTGGACGCATATTTATTCTTACTGATTAAACAAATTGCGAACTTGACAAATTCATTGGAAACAAATAAACTAATAATGCCGCGCAGTTGAGGCACAGACAGCAATGATGAAATTTGGTCTCACGCAATGGGAATCTACGAACCGTGTCAGGTTGGGAACAAAGCAGCACTAAGTAGAACCT
>JAILPF010000210.1 GCA_024699575.1 Acetatifactor sp.
AAGAATACTTTAAATCATCCTATGTAATCTATCCCTTAGAGGAAATGAACGGAAAACTTGTAATGAAATATGTGGACGAAATTGATATTTGAGACTTCCAGCATGGCAACCGGGTTCTTTAATGAATCCGGTTGTTGTACGTACAAATACTCGCGGCAGAGCTACAGATGTGATATAATGTACGAAGAACAGTTTATCAAATATCTTGAAAGGTATGGTGATCTATATGAAAATCCTGATAGCGGACGATGAGGATTATTCGAGAGAGGGGCTGATTGAGAGCATCAATTGGGAGGAATTCGGTATTGATGAAATCATGCAGGCTGTCAATGGACAGGAAGCTTTGAAAATTTCGAAGTGGTTCAAGCCTGACATTGTTCTGACGGACATCAGAATGCCCAAAATGGATGGCATAGATTTTGCATCACAGCTTTTGGAAAATAATGCGGAAAGCAAGATTATTTTTATCAGCGGGTATATGGAAATTGAATATTTAAAGAGTGCTATCAGACTTTCGGTTGTGGATTACATAGAGAAGCCGGTAGAATTGGCTGCCCTTAAGGATGCGTTGACCAAGGCGGTAAACGAGATACGTGAGAAACGGAAAAGCAAAGAGGCGGAAGAAAATCAGAAGGATGTTCAACAGCAAAAACTGTATAGTCTCTTATGCGGCAAGGATGCAGACAGCATGACGATTGAAAAACTTGCAAAAGAAGCTCAGTTCCCACTAAATACATCTTATGTTTGTGTAGACATACAGACCACCAAGGACGATCAGGCTCAGGAAGAGAATTTTGATAAAATTTTGGATATTCTGCAATCCCGTCAGGGAAAAGCGGTTGGTAGGTATAATCAGGAAAAAAAACAATATCAATTATTAATTTCCTTTCAGAAAAAAGAACAGTATCGATTAATGCCAATGTATCAGGAAATACTGGAGACCTTTTCCTTTATGAAAATGGGAATCGGAATGGAGGTAGACGACTACAGAAATATTTATAACAGCTACAAAACAGCAGCTGCAGCAGTAAACTGTGCCTTTTATCAGGAAGAAAAAAGATTTTTCCAGATTGATGAAGGAATCAGACAAAAAAGGGTGATAGAACCCGGTCTATACGGAGAATTTTTGCAAGTACTTGCAAAGCAACCACAGATATTAAAGGAATGGTTACAGGCATTATTTGATGAATTATATAAAAGTAAATACGGGCAGAAAGAGCAGGTGGTAACATTGATGGTATCACTGCTTACGGCATTATTCCGGCAATATCCGGAGCTTTATAGCTGGCATCCGCAAATCGATAGTGAAGAGCAACTTCAGGTTCTTTTGTTCGAGATGGAGACTTTGCGGGAAATCGAAGAGTTTTGGATGGAGGCACTTTCGTGGATTGAAGTCCGCACCGAAGAAAAATCCGGCTACAGCCGTATTATCAGAGGTGTTATTGACTATATCGCAGAGCACTTCAACGAAGTGGATATGAGTGTAACGGAGATTGCGGAGTATTTACATTTTTCCCCCGCTTATCTGAATGTTCTGTTTAAACAGGAGATGAAAATTACGTTGAAGCAATATCTGAGCAATTACAGATTGGAACGTGCAAAAAAGCTGTTGGAGAATGACTATGATAAGATAACAGAGATAGCAGAAAAATGTGGATACACTAATTCTAATTATTTTGCGAAGGTATTCAGAGAGGCAACCGGGATGACTCCGGTAGAGTACAGGAAGAAAAAGGAAGATATATGATGAAAAAAATAGCGGACTGGTTCCGTAACATGTCATTCAATCAGAAAATTATCATATTGGTCTTTGTGGTCGGTGTCCTTCCTATCGGTGTAGTGTTCACTATCTCGCTGGCGGAGATGAAAAAGGTTTCCGAGAATCAGCAGCTGTATGCCATTAATCAAGGGTATGAACAGGTCTTTCAGACGGTGGAGGAAAAACTGTCACGTGCACAGAATATCTCCACGCTTCTGGCAGTAAACGATATGATTAATACAAACATTGTTCTTTCTGGTCGTGACAAAAAAATATCTGAACAGCTTAG
>JAILPF010000295.1 GCA_024699575.1 Acetatifactor sp.
CAATCCCCCAGCAAAACAATCAAGCCGGCCTTTGTCCCCAAAACTCTCAAGGTGTTAGTGGTTCCGGCATTATGGCTTCCATGTTCCCTGATATCAATTCCATGAGCCTTTCCGTAAATATAGGCGGTCTGAAACAATCCAAAAACATAGCCGATGATAATACAAAGCAAGCGTTCCATTATGATTCTTTGTCCTTTCGTTCCCTGATAATAAATTTAAGCGGCGTACCTTTGAAGCCGAACGTATTTCTGATTTGATTCTCGATATATCGCGTATAAGAAAAATGCATAAGTTCTTTGTCGTTAACAAAAATAACAAAGGTAGGCGGTTTCACAGCCACCTGTGTTATATAATACAAGCGCAGTCTCTTACCCTTATCAGAGGGCGGCTGTTGCATGGCAACTGCTTCCGTCATAATCTCATTCAATACACCGGTGGAGACACGCATTGCATGATTCTCGCTAACCATGTCAATGGTCTCGAAAAGCTTAGGCAGACGTTGTCCGGTTTTCGCAGAAACAAACAAAATCTCCGCATAAGTCATGAAAGATAATGTATCCCTGACTTTTTCTGTAAAACGATAGATTGTCTTATCGTCTTTCTCCACAGCATCCCACTTATTGACAACAATAATGACTGCTTTTCCACGGTCATGCGCAATTCCGGCAATTTTTGCATCCTGTTCGGTAACTCCCTCGGATGCATCGATAACAAGAACTACAACCTCAGCTCTTTCCACCGCGGAAACAGTTCTCAAAATCATAAAACGCTCCAGTTCTTCTTTGATTTTATTCTTACGCCGGAGTCCTGCCGTGTCAATAAACACATAATCCTTACCGTTAAAGGTAATCTCCGTATCAACAGCATCCCTTGTCGTTCCGGCAATATCCGATACAATCAATCTGTCCTCACCCAGCAGTTTATTGATTAAAGAAGATTTTCCTACGTTCGGTTTCCCAACAATCGCAACTCTTGGTCTTTCATCTTCTTCATCTATTTCCGGCACTTCACCAAAATGAGAAATGACTTCATCAAGCATGTCACCGATTCCCAAACGGTTTACAGCAGAAATCGGATGCGGGTCACCCATTCCGAGATTATAAAACTCGTAGACATCTGCCATATATTTCTCATAGCTGTCCACCTTGTTCACAACAAGCACAACAGGCTTTTGGGATCTTCTGAGCATATCAGCGACCTTTGCATCTGCATCCACAAGACCCTGCTTCACATCCACAAGAAAAATGATTACATCCGCAGTCTCCATTGCTATCTCAGCCTGTTCTCTCATCTGCGACAAAATAATATCTTTACTATCCGGTTCGATACCACCTGTGTCAATCAAAGTAAAACTGGTATCAAGCCAACTGATATCTGCGTAAATCCGGTCCCTCGTTATACCCGGAGTATCTTTGACGATAGAAATATTTTCACCTGCCAGAGCATTGAACAGTGTGGATTTACCTACATTCGGTCTGCCAACCACCGCAACAATCGGTTTGGTTTTCTTCTTAGCCATATTTTTTATCCTTTCTTATCAAGCTCGCCTACAATAGCTTCCCAAAAATCATATCCGCTTGATTTTACAATATTAATAGGTACTTGTAAAGTTTTTTCCATAGCTTCAACTGTCATATCATCAAGGAAAACCGTTTCACCGCTTCGCAACACATTTTGAGGCATAAGCAATCTTGTTCCAAGCTTTTTCCCATCCAGCTGTGCACAGATATCCTGCCCCGTCAACAACCCCGACACAGTAATATGCTCCCCAAAAAAATGATTCACAATCGGATAAAGATAAATCTGAACATTCGGATAAGCCTGCATCACTTCCTCCGTCAATTTTTTTACATAGGGGTAAGCAAGCATTCCGGTAATCATTGACAACTCGTCCTTCAATTCCTCATTCGGTATCCGCCCATCCTCTGCGTACTTCTGTTTAGCATCTGCAAATTCATCCAGAAGCAAGCGCACCATACCAACTCCATTTTCAAGCTGTAAATATCCGTCATAATTTGCCTCTTCAGGCACTTCCTGCTCTGCTAAAATATACCACTCATCACTTGCATGTACAAAATGAATTCCAAAACGTTCCATACATTCACGCTGAAACCCATGAATCATCTCAAGAACCTTAACAGCATCCTCTTTTTGAAAGGGCTCCAGCGGGTATAGCCCCTCCCGATACTTGGAAAGTCCTACCGGGACAACAGACACACTCTGCAGATTAGGTATATACTTCATCAGTTCACGGATGCTGAAATGCAATTCCTCTCCATCATTAACTCCCTTGCATAAGACAATCTGTCCATTCATTTGAATATCAGAATGATTTAGTTTATCTACTTTCTTAAGAGCCTCTCCCGCGAACCGGTTATTCAACATTTTGCAGCGAAGCTCCGGATTCATTGTCTGAAATGAAATATTGATCGGGGAAAGATGATATCTGCATATCCTGTCAATATCATGGTCAGACATGTTTGTCAAAGTAACATAATTCCCCTGCAGGAAAGACAATCTGGAATCATCATCCTTGAAATAGAGTGTCTCCCTCATTCCTTTCGGCATTTGGTCAATAAAGCAAAAAATGCATTTATTGTGACAATGTCTGTATTCATCCATCAGTCCGTTTTCAAAGGCAATACCCAAGTCTTCATCAAAGTCCTTATCAATCTCTAAAAGCCACTGCTCTCCATCTTTTTTTTCGACAAGAACCTCTATATAAGTATCCTGAATCAGAAACTGATAGTCAAAGATATCTTCAATTGTAGTATTATC
>JAILPF010000347.1 GCA_024699575.1 Acetatifactor sp.
TAGGCATTGCTAACCAAAGAAAATTATACATACTTGGGTGCGATTTTTCAAGACTTTTTTATTGATTTTACTCCGTCCGGATCATATTTTTTGTCAAACCATTTTATACTATCACAACACTCATTCTGTTGCAACAAAACCGGGGTGCATCTCAATCACTTTCGTCGCTACTCTTTCCCGGAATTTCACGTCATGTTCCACGATCAGCATCGTCGGTTCATATGCATCGATCAGCTTCTCAATCTGTATCCTCGAAAATACATCGATATAGTTGAGTGGCTCATCCCATACATAGAGATGGGCCGGCGTCAACAGACTGGATGCGATCAAAACCTTCTTTTTCTGTCCTTCCGAAAAATCCTCCATATTCTTCGAAAACTGGGTCCTTCCAAAGTCCAGCTGTCTGAGTATCGACAGTAAAAGGGTATAATCAAGCTGACAGTGCTCAGCGTATTCCTTCAAATTGCCGGTCAGATGGGATGTATCCTGGCTGATATAAGAAATGACCAGGTTGGACGGAACGTTTAGTTGTCCGGTAACTTCCACCTCCAGGCGATCCAGATTCCCGGATCGGTTCTGCTCCAAAATAGCTTTTATCAGACTGGATTTTCCGCATCCGTTTCCACCGTTTAGAAAATAGCGCCCGCCCTGTTCTATTTCCATATTCAGGTTCGAGATCACCAACTCCCTGCCGTCTTTGTATTTCAGGGAAAAATCTTTGCATTCCAGAATACGGCTTTTGTGATAACGAAGCGGCATCAGTTTCAGATCCACCGGCTCTTCGATATCTGCCAAAAGTCCCTCTTTTTCCTCTATCTCACGGGCAATTCGGTTCTCATAGTTTTTCACTCTCGCCTGCATTTTCTTGGTTTTTGCACCGATAAATGCTCTTGTCCCTTTGCTTCTGTCGTGTTCCTTTACGGGATCATACCCAATCTTCGTTCCTTCATTTTTATCCGCCCATCTGTCGGATCGATCGACTGCTGCCTTGAGTTTTCCGATTTCCTTCAGATGTTTTTCATTTTCCGCCCTGGCGTTTCGATCCGCTTTCTCCCGATTCTCCCACCAGCCGGTAAAATTCCCCGCCTGCACTTCTATGGAATTGCGATTCAGCGCCAGAATATGATCCACACACGCATCCAGCAAATCCCTGTCATGGGACACCAAAATGAATCCTTTCTTCCCTGACAAATAGTTTTTAATGAGGGTTCTCGCTTCCCGGTCCAAATGATTTGTGGGCTCATCGATCAGAAGAAAATCATTTTCTCCCGAGAACAAAATGGCAAGCATCACCTTGGTTCTCTCCCCAAAGCTCAATGTTCTAAATGGTCTGTATAAAATATCCGCGTCAATTCCCAAAGCCGGAAGCTCACACATCACTCTCCAGCTCTCTACTCCCGGTTTCCAGATTTCCATCAGTTCCTCTGCAGTTTTCTCCTCATCCTCCTTACGGACCGGATAAGGAAAATAATCAAATGTGGCAGAGGATCCAATGCTTCCCTGATAGTGGTATTTTCCCATAAGCAGGTTTAAGAAAGTAGTCTTTCCTTTTCCATTTCTTCCCACAAATCCCAGCTTCCAATCTGTATCAATGGAAAATGAGATGTTTTCAAAAATATTGTCATAGCTTCCTTCATAGCAAAATGTCAAATTGCTGACTCTGATCTGTGCCATACGTCCACCTTTCTGCCTGTATTCAGAAAAAGTTTTTGTCTGTAAACTCATCCTTCCCTTTATCTGCAAAAAAATAGATCCATTTTGCCTACGCAAAACAGACCTCTCTATCATTATCCCACGATAATAAGAAAAGGAAACAGTCTTTGCAATAGTCAAATTCAAGCGCACACAAACAAAACCCATCTGTACAGGTCTTTCAAAAATATGTGTTTCACTGAAATCAAACTATCGAATTCTCATTTCCTCACCTTACACAATAACGTGCTCTTTCTTTTTTATTTTGTCATTTCCATCATTATAAATACTATTCGGAAGGATGTCAATTGGAAATTGACCTGTCTATACTTGATTTTGTGCCTAAATCACTCTATTTGCATTGATTTAGGCACAAACCAACGCCTCTGAACCACATCGGCTCGGAGGCGTTTTTGCTATATTAACTGTTTTTCGTTTTTGTGTTTTAAGAGCCAGAAATGATTTTGATCGTCCTTTGAATTCGACACATTACAGCTCAAAGACCTTTTGTTGTCTGGGTCTTTTGTATTACAGCTCAACAGCATACCGAGTGCCGTGTTGACAAAGGCATTATGATTGCCCTTGCTTTGGGAAAGAAGGAACACCATAGCATAATCTCGTCCTTCATCAAGGGTGGAAAACTCCGAAAAGAAGTCCTTTACAAAATCCCAGCCGTGTTTTTCATAAACGATTTCATAATTCGGATTATTCAGCAGATCTACATACTCTGGTTCTTCCACTGCTTCGTCGCTATCCGAGTATTCCGAATACTCATAATCACTATCATCATTGCGGCTAATCATGCTTTCAAAGAACCCATTTACGCTTTCTATCATGTGTGAATAGGTATCTCTGTCTATACCGAACTCTTCAGATGGATCATATGCTTCCATGGATTCTTTAACCATATCACGAATGGTTTCCAGTTTTTTCTTCATATCTGTCATTTCGGTCTGATATGACTTCTGGATAGCTTTGATTTCCTGCAATCTTTTTTCCTCTTCAGCGATTTTTGCATCGAAGGCCTTGTAGATCACATGATTATCCTTATCAAGGAGTTCTTTTATCTCATCAATGGTAAACCCGGCCTTTTGAAGGTTCTTGATCTTTACAAACGCAAGAGCTTGCTCCTCATCGTAATATCGGTATCCAGACCATTGATCCACTTTAACCGGTTTCAGCAGAT